>CAJOPP010000181.1 GCA_905236365.1 uncultured Lachnospiraceae bacterium | reverse complement strand
TAACTCTTAAGACCAAGACAATAAGTGTAGCGGTAGGAAAGACATCTAAGATCAAGGCAAAGACCGTGCTTGTGAATAAGAAGAAGAAACAACTTAGCGACGCCCATGCGACAGAGTTCAGATATGCAAGCGCTAATACATCTATCGCAACCGTTGACAAGAAAGGCAATGTGAAAGGCGTCAGTGCCGGAACAACAACAGTCTATGTATATGCAAGGAACGGACTTGCCAAGTCTGTGAAGGTGACGGTCAAGTGATAAAGCCGTTGACATAGAAAAACTTGGAAAATGTTTGAATGACAATAGTGTACTCTGCTATCAATCAGTATGAATGCGGGCTTCAAGGTAACACAGAAGGGCTCCAAGATTTCGGTTAAATGGGGCAAGGTAAAAGGTGCGGACGGCTACAAGGTATATGTGGCATACTGCGGTAAGAGTTTTAGCAAGACACCTGCAAAGCGCACGACCACCAAGACTTCAGCAGTTATCACGAAGATAAACGGCAAGAAGATCAACCTTAAGAAGAATTTCAAGGTATATGTTGTGGCAGTTAAGAAGGAGAAAAGCAAGACCACACAGCTTGCCAAGACCATAACAGGACATATCGTTGGAAGCAAGAGCACCAAGTTTACAAATGTCAAGTCAATAACTCTTAAGACCAAGACAATAAGTGTAGCGGTAGGAAAGACATCTAAGATCAAGGCAAAGGCTGTGCTTGTAAATAAGAAGAAGAAACAACTTAACGATGCCCATGCGGCAGAGTTCAGATATGCAAGCTCTGATAAATCTATCGCAACCGTTGACAAGAAAGGTAAAGTGAAAGGCGTTAGTGCCGGAACAACAACAGTCTATGTATATGCAAGGAATGGACTTGCCAAGGCGGTTAAGGTAACGGTCAAGTGATAAAGAAATGAAATGGTTTAAGTAAATAAACCGGATAATTTAAGGGCGTGATGTATGTGTATCATATATATGTCACGCTCTTTTGTATTAAGCAGCATACGGAGCGTTGCAAGGATATATTCTTGGTAATAGAAGGATGAGGAGCGAAAGTTTCGCATCCTTTAATTTTGTAATGCAGTAAAGTTGGTTTTATGTTACAATGATGAAGAACATCAGCCTGTGGTAGAAGTATTGGTGGATGGGGAGATTGAGGTTCTGGAAATTATAAAGGATACACACGACCATTAGCGGTTCAAGGGCACAGGTGAATATTTTGAATGAAAAGGTAATACGAAATGAAAATTATGGATATCGTTGGTGAGAATTATTTTGGGAAATGGGATAAAACGAGAACAGCATGTAGGGCTATTATAATCAAAGATAATAAAATTCTTCTTTCCTATGAAACGAATACAGATCAGTGGATGTTACCGGGCGGAGGATTGGAAGAGGAAGAAACAGAAGAACAATGTGTCATTCGTGAGGTGGCAGAGGAAACGGGAAGCGTGATAAAGCCTTCTGGACGCATGCTGGAAATCGATGAGTATTACGAAGATTGGAAATGGGTGAACCGATACTTTTTTGGGGAACTGGTAGGTGCGACAGAAGTTCGATTGACGGAAAGAGAAAAAGAAGTCGGCATGGAACCGAGGTGGTTACCTGTTGATGAGGTATTAGATATTTTCTCGAAGCAGCAGATGTATAAAGACACAGATGAAATGAGAAGAGGGATGTATCTGAGGGAATATACGGCTTTGAAGGAACTCCTGCCGGATTTGATAACCAAAATGATTACAGTCAAAGAAGTATAGATGATTAAAGTAATGTTGGCAGTTCCAAGGAAGGGAAACTGCCTTGAAGAATTACAAAGTTTTTTGAACCAAGAAATTGCAGATATGTATATCTTTCCGGAAGGATTTTTGACTACGGATTATCTGCAACAGGCGTTGTCCATCATCAGAACAAATCGAAAATACGTGATCACAGGCTACAAAGATTTGAACAGTAATGGGCAGCACAAGGCGCTAGTCATTAATCAATATCATCGGAACTGGGATGTATCATGATTTGCCTGGAGATGAATCTGAAATCGGACAAAAATGAAGAAATGTACCAGATCGGTATGGAGGCACTTCATAAAATACCGGTTTCTTATACTGTCAGAAGTGACATCGCACTGCTGACCGCTACTTTTGCACAGAAGAGGCAGGAGAAGGAAAAGGCAGAGCAGTGCTGGGTAGAAGCGTTCCGTTCAGATTCAACAGTCGTGAATTATCTGAGAATAAGGCTTCTGTCCGGTGATTGGTGGGCGTATCAGCCGGAGATCAATGCTGTTATTGAGAAGGCGTATAAAGCTGCCAGCCAGAGAGAAAACGGAAATATTTATCATGAACATTTCGAAAGAGAAAATTACCTACACAAAAATGAGTATTGTACATTATTATTTTTTGAAAGTCAATTTGAGAAGATGCATGCTGTGGGTATGAACGAAAAGGAAGGACTTGGCTGGTCAATGACTTTTATGAAACAGGGTCTTGCACTTATGATGTTGCTATTGTTTTCCGGGGAAGAATTGCCGATTGGATTAAAATCAATGCAGAGTATCGCCTATTCTGCGTGCGGATTTAGTGCAGAGAAATATTATAAAGGAATAACTGAAACTAACAGAGAGTCCGGCGAAGTATTATTCTCCAAACTGTATGACCGCTGGAAAAAGGAAATCTCCCTTTCAGAGGATGAAATAAGCCTGTGGTTAGACCGGATTGAAAAGTGGATTGAACTTCGGGTGAGAGGGATTATGGAAAATAACCGGAGAAATTATTATGGAGAGTGTGCTGCATTCATAGCGGCTTTTGGGGAAGTTCAGGAATCACGCGGAAAAACAAATGCAAAAGCTTCCATTATGAATCAATACCGCAGTGAATATTCCAGAAGATCTGCTTTCCATAGAGAACTGAGAGCTTATGGAATGAAAAAATAAGAAACATACACAATATGTTGCTGGGGAAAGCTATATTGCATTTGGGAAAGTAGGGATAATCGATGAATATAGAGGCATATAACCTGGATTCACTCAGGAAATTGGTAAGAACTCTTCAAGATGAAAATAAAAGATTGAAAGAACAGCTGGAGAAAGCCTGTATTGCATACGAAACGGAAAATGTATTTGAGGAGAAGATTGAAAATTACGAGGAATATGATCCGGATCAGGGAGGAAGAATCATTGGCAGGTTCATCACAGAGGATCTTGCAAAACAGTATTTCGCCATGTTCTGGGGAAGAACAGATGTATATGCAAAAAGGGGAACAAAGGGCGGTTATTTTCCACAGTGCAACAATCGGTGGAATGATCAGGTCTGTCCGAAACAGAAGGGGGAGAAGATTAACTGTGAGTCTTGTGAACATACAGCTTGGACATCATTGACACCAAAGAAGCTGGTGGAACATCTGATAGGATACAGGGAAGGCGGAGTGGATGTACTTGGAGTATATCCGCTTCTTCCAAATGGTACATGCAGATTTCTTGTTTTTGACTTTGACAATCACGAAAAAGGTTCCGAGCTGACGGACTTTGCAAATACAGACGATGAATGGCATGAGGAGGTTGATGCGTTACGGCGTATCTGTGAGAGCAATGGAATCACGCCATTGGTAGAAAGATCCAGATCAGGCAGGGGAGCGCATGTATGGATATTTTTTAAGAAGCCGGTCTCTGTCTCGCTTGCAAGAAATTTTGGATTTCTGTTGCTGGACAAGGGTATGGCTTCTGTTAACCTGAAGTCATTTCAGTATTATGACCGGATGTATCCCTGTCAGGATGTTGCAAGCAGTATCGGCAATCTGATTGCACTTCCATTACAGGGACAGGCATTGAAAAAAGGGAATAGTGCATTTATTGACAGGAACTGGAATGCGTATCCGGATCAATGGGATATTCGAATTATTATAATTTCAGTGCGGTCTATATGGGAAGGGATACAGATGGATATATCTGTATTCCAAGAGGATTGCGTGATGAGCTGATAAATTACTGCAAAGATGCAGATATTGACTATGAGATTACAGATCACAGAGAAAAGATCTTGTAGAAGCGGAGAAGAAGATTCTTGTTTCAAGTCCCAAACTGATACAGACTAAGGTGGAGCGTTTCCTATATCTTATAAGAGCAAGACAGGAAGCAGGAATCGATGTTACGGTTATTACAACCATTCCAGATGGGATATCGTATGGCAATCCTGATTTTTGTCGGGAATTGATTGCAGGGATGAAAAATAATGGTATCTATGTAATTGAGAAAGACGAGGTAGATGAACATTTCGCCATCATTGATGATGAGCTGGTATGGCATGGTGGGATGAATCTTCTTGGTAAGGAAGATGTCTGGGATAACCTAATGAGGATAAAATCTGTTCATGTGGCAGCAGAACTTCTGGAAATTGCATTGGGAGAAAACACACAGAATAGATGAATGGAAGATTTCAAGTTATACTGTCATTACGTATGAAAAATCAGATAGGGTTTGGAAAAATGATGAATGACTATCGAAAACGAGAGATATAACGATAAAACAAAAAACAATAGGGAGGAGTTGATGAATATGAATTTAACATATGATTTTCACAACAGCATACCTCACTCCGACGATGAAAACCAATCAACCGAATGGAAATGGTCGTGGAGCGATGAATATTTGAAATGGCTTTGTGGCTATGCCAATATGGACGGCGGAACATTATATCTCGGAGTCAATGATGATGGTTATGTTGTCGGATTGGAAAACGCCAGAAATCTGCTTGAGATATTACCGAACAAGATAAGTTAATTTCGTTAGATGTTGTTGAGATGATTAGTGGGTCGAATAAGACGGTATATAAAATAAACGCGAACAAAATCAAGATGAAGTGAACGCACCTTGAAAAAGTGAAAGCAATCGTGAAAAAAGTGAAC
>CAJOPP010000180.1 GCA_905236365.1 uncultured Lachnospiraceae bacterium | reverse complement strand
GATTTGTCTACAGGTGTGCACATTACAGTTCGTGACTGTTTACTGGCTAATGAGTGAACTGTAACTACAGTTCAGATTTCAGCCATCTGCATTTTCTACCTTTTCTTATACGGTTCCCAAACCGTATGATTTTCCAATTCTCTCCTGATCCATTCCAGTTTTTCTTCCGCTATCCGTTTACTGCTCCTCCAGCAGCCGTACAACACTATCCCAATTAATAGTACAATCAGAATAATAAATATTACAAAATCAGTAGGTGTTTCAAACCTCTGTAAGATCATCTCACCAAAAGAAGGGGCAAATTCCGCATGACAAAATATCACGAATATGCCTGCCAGTAATCCTATCAAAACCCCAACTGCTATACCTTTTAATTTTATCTGAAAAGGATTTTTGTATAATTTCTCACATTCCGCCTGTTCCATTATAAGAAATTCTTCCTGTGTCAATGATGGCTCTCCCTTTTTCTCCCTCTTGCAATTGATTTTAAAATAGCGCTCCTTTTCCAATTGCGATATACCATCTTGCTCAGAACCACCAAAATAGGCTCCAAAAGTAACCTGATAGGCTTTTTGTTCTTTCCTGTGTTCCTTTGTTGCAATATGGTAGAAAATGGTCAACAGTCCCATACTGAAAAAGGTAATCCAGGCTGGAATATCCGGAAGAATATTGATGTGTTTAAAAAAAGCATAGATCATAGCAACACAAAATGCAATCACGACTCCAATGTAAATGACTTTGACAACCGTCAGAAATATCTTTCGATTAAATTTTTGAAAAAGATATTTCTTCGTAAAGAAATCAAACACAACACCTGCTAATCCAATCAAAAAAAGTCCGATACCATATTGAAACAAACTACTTTCTGCATAGTAGGTAAAAACATTTATCTCATTTCCCTCTAAGTACTCTGACAAAGCAATCAGCATATCTAAGGCAGACATAAACAGCAGAATGTGAATCCCTCCTATCATTTTATCCCCAAAATAAAAAATCTGCTCTTTGACACCGTATCCTGAACAATAATTTGCACAAAACCGCTCCAGATCTTTGCCTGTGACCTTCTCCGGAGGTTCTCCTTCTTCCTGTGCCGTAAGCAGCATATCCAACATTGTATTCAACAATTCCCCTTTGGTCTGATCATCAATGATACTTGCATTAACATATGCTTTCACCGTACAAAAAGACTCCTTATAAGCATCCTGTAATTTATCTTCATATAACCAATAACTGTCCACCATTGCCACTTTCTCCTTCATGCCAACCAACACTAACCTTCTTTACGCTACATTTATACCTACTTTCCTCTTAATACCTTTACTGTTCTGAGTCATCCATAATATTTAAAATACGTTCCGACGCACTCATAATTCTTACATAACTTTCTTTAAATTCCGAAAAATAATGTTTTCCCGCTTCTGTGATAGAAAAGTATTTCCTTATGGGGCCAAAGGGGGACTTCGCTTTCCGACAAGCAATCAGTCCTTTTTTCTCTAAGCGGGTGAGAACCGGATACAATGTGCCTTCTAAAAGATTTTCAAAACCTGCTTGTTCAAGTTTTGAAAGAATCTCATATCCATATGTTTCTCCCTGTGCAATAATACCTAACACACATCCTTCTAAGACACCTCTTATTAATTGTGAATCATCCAAACTGCAGCCTCCGTCCATTACATTAAGTGCTACTATGTGTCACTAAGTAGATAAATCAAAATATACCTACTATGTGTCATCAAGTAGATAAAACTATAGCATATCTACTATGTGTTGTCAAGTAGGTATTGATCAAACAACATATATAGTGTAACTGTTCAGCCTTCAGTTTCACTGTTATGCCTAAACACTGACAAAACTGTTTAGGCATAAACGAACCTCGAATAGCAACAAACAGAAAATCATTTATATCTTTTTTCTTCTTTACGATATGATGGTCAGACTACTGTATATGCAACAAAAATTCCACATTTCCGTGGGCTATTTTCTCTTTTTCTTCGTCTGACAGATCACAATTTTCAAGAAAACTGCGGATATCTTCCTTCTTCCGGTACGGATAATCCTCGCCCCAGGTAATATGGTCCACACCAAATGTATCCAGACAGTAACGAAATTGCTCTGCATACAGCATACCGGATGGATTTACATAGATATTTCCCTTGAAATAATCACTGATTTTCTTCTTCAACCCTGTTACTTCCTGCGGAATCTCGTCAGTCCGATACATATAAAATGATACAAGTTCACCCCAGTGCCCGATCATGATTTTCAAATTCGGCAATCTGTCAAATAATCCGGCAAACATCATTCTAAGCACCTGCATACCTACATCATAATGCCAGCCGATTCCGAAACGGGAAAGCATGGAAGTTATTCCCGGAGACCAATTTCCCTTGTAATAGTTATCCGTAACTATCTGACTGACAAGCCCCGGATGGAGATAGACCGGAACATCCAGTTCCTGTGCCTTTTCAAAGATTGGAAAATAATGCTCGTCATCATACGGAATGTCGTGATAATGTCCGGAAAGCATAGCACCCACAAAGCCAAGTTCCTTCACGCAACGTTCCAGCTCTTTTGCCGCCTCCTTACCATCTCCAAGAGGAAGATGTGCAAAGAGATAAAAACGTCCGGGATATGCAGCAGCCTTCTCTGCCATTTCGTTATTGACGTCCCGGCAAAGTTCCAAAGAATATTCCGGCTCCATTGTTGCAGGAATACCACTGGCATAACTGATGACTTGCGCATCAATTCCATGTGCATCCATGTATGCAATCCTCCCGGCCCCTAAGTCATCAACTCCCTGTGCTGCATCGCCGGATACAGTCCTGCCAGACTTTTTCTCCTCTTCCGTTCCATATTTCTCATAAATCTTTTTTATTTTTTCATTGATTGCGTTCGAATTATAATGTTCTTCCACTGTAATCAGACGTTTCATGTAAAATTACCTCCTTCAATTATTCCAGAACATTCCGGTATGCCTGTTGCGTCGTAAATTCAAGACTCGCTCGCGAGTCTTGAACGGGATTTGTGTCAGCTATGCTGACATATTTCATATGCAAATCCCTGCGCATCCCGCAGTTAATGTGAAATGCTGCCTAAGCAGTTACATTCACTTTACATAAAGTGCCACCCGAAATGCCACATTCGGATGATGGTCATTTCCGGGCAAGGGATCACGCAAAGCCGCCGGATAACTGCTACCGGAACAAGCTCCACCCATCAGATTATAGCCACCGCCACGCATCACATAATTTCCACCGCCATTTCTCTCCTGCGTCCATTCCCAATTGTTGCCCGCCAGATCGTAGATATTGTTTGCTTTTGTTTCTTCCCACTGTCCGGTAAATTTACCATTTGCTTTTTCCGAAAAGGAATCATCCGAATAGTTGCCCCAGTCTGTACTGTCACTGATAACCTCTTTCTCCGATTTACTGCCGGAATCGATTAACCACTGAAGAGTCGTATCCCAGTTAGCTCCCCAAGGAAAGAATCCCTGTACGGTATCATTGTCTGCATAAAGATTCTGACAGACAAGTGTGATGTCCTGTGGCGAAAACTGCACCCAGATACTTCCCCGTTCCTTCTCTGTCACCCGCTTACTCGCCGGAACATAATCGGATACACTGCTTCCACCGCCAAAGCTTGCTTCATACCGTCCCATATAGAAACCGCCATAACACTCTTCACTGCTTTTCATTTCCCGATAGAGATCAAGGTCTGTTTCATCATAATAGTTAGTGAAATCTCCCCCCATAAAATAACTTCCAAAATCGCGCATTGCCAATGGTGTCACAGTGGTCGGTATCCAGACAAACTCACTCCCATCGGGTCCGATAACGACAAGCCCTGTACTTATAGTCTGTTCATTTTCCGTTTCAGATACCTTAAACTGTGCCGGTATGACGGCAGTATTGCCTTTTTTATCTACATATAGACTTTTTTCCACTGCTACCTGTCCTGCCGTAATTTCAGGCAAATCCGTGAATCGAGTCTCCGGGAGATTTTCACCCGAACGGGAATCGGATGATTCTATTCCATTCTCATCCTCTTCTGTTTCCGGTAGATCTACCTCACCCTGATAAGACTCCTCTTCTGCCGTTATCACTTCTTCTGTTTGGACTTGCTGACCGACCTTTGATGAGCATGCGGACAGACAGCATGCAAACAGTGTAAATATGAAAGCTCCGGTTATTTTTCTCATATTGTTCCTCCTTTTCAAATTCTCCGTCAGTTCATCACCGTCCATAGAGATCGTGGCGTCCTTCAGCACCGGAATCAGCCGATCCTGTTCATAGATGGATTCATGCGATGTTCCTTCTTATTTCGTATCTATTCATCAGAACTCATCAGATACCTTATTTCTTTATTTTCCCGTGATAATCCCTCTATCTATATAATCTGCATCCAGAAACCAGATATCATGTGGATCTGCCTTCAAAACAGAGAATGGCATCGGTTCCTTTCCGCTATTTTGTACTGCATCGAATAAATAATTACGCAATATCCACGTATCCTCATATCTTTTCGGATTCAGTTCCAAAAGTTCTTCAATGTAGTGTTCAGTTGTTTGGAGTGCTTCGGCAACCTGCCGAATTTCAAGTCCGCTCCTTTGAAGATTTTCTTTTAGTTCTATTTTTGTAGCTTCTTTTTGTGCAATTGATAATGACATCGTGTATCCTCCTTCCACTGAATGCATCCAAATAAACGACTTCGCCATAGGTAATTGCGAAATGCAAACGCCTAAAGGGCACAGTACTCCATGCTCTTTTTCCACAGCTCCGCTGCATTTTCATCGTTGTAAGAAAGCTCCGAGGAGCGCGCCGTATTCGTACTGCGGTCAAAATATTCCCCACTGACCGTTCCAAACTTTTCTTCTGTCACAAGCTGTGCAAGTGCATCCGAAGAAGTTTCAAGTTTTCCATATCGATCCGGCATGGTGGTCTTGACCATAAGTTCTCTTGCTTTGCCACCGCCTTTGGAAAAATTCGTATCTGCCATAAATCCCGGATTGAACGAATTGACAATGACGTGCCGTCCCTCTTCCTGAAGTCTGCGGCTCAGCTCATGTGTCAGATAGATCATACAAAGCTTGGAATAGGAGTATTTTTTACGGTCATCCTCTGCTGGATGTGCGATTGTTTCCACTCCCGGCCACGCCATGCCACCTCCCGGTGGATTGTGCATATCAGAGGATACATTTACAATCCTGCCATCCTCTGCCATGTGAGGCAAAAGTGATTGAATCAGCAGAAAATGACCCAGATAATTGGTCGCAAAGACAAGTTCAAACCCCTCCTCTGTCATTCCCGAATTGCCCATAGCCGTTATGCCTGCATTATTCACCAATGCATCCACCTTTTCTCCCGATGCAGCAATCTTTTCGGAAAAATTGCGAACCGAGGCAAGTGACGATGTATCAAGCTGCATCGTGGTGATATTATCATTTCCCGTTTCCCGGGTGATTTTCTCCTTTGCCTGCTCCGCTTTTTCCATATTACGGCAGGCGAGAATCACCTTGTAATCTTTATTCTTTGCTACCTTCTTTGCCGTTTCAAATCCAAGTCCTGAATTTGCTCCTGTAATGATAATTGTCTTCATTTTTGATTTCCTCCTTTATTTTCTGTTAAATATTTTCCGGAAAAGCCCCAAATAATCTTAGAAAGCTTCGGCATTAACACCCATGAAGCAATCCATGCTTTTCCTCGTTTGTTCTTTTTACAAAGATTGGCTGATATATGGACGGAACTTAAGAATCTGGCAACCTCACAGACCGCCCAGATTGCCGTAACGATCAGCATTGCCTTGTCCACATAAAACAAATGACCTCTTACCGTCACTTCCTGAACCTCACCATATGCCCTGATGTAATAAAAAATCGGTGTCAGTATCACAATAAGTCCGTCGGACAAGGCATAAATCAGTCTTGACGTTTGTGGACTGTCTTTTCCGAAAATCCAGCCTCTGGCAAACGGAAACAGCGACAGGTAACCCGGCTTGTTCCATTTCCGAAACATCTTCCAAAAACCGATAATCGAAGTGATCGTACCAATTGCAGCAAAGATCGGCAACAGCGTCCGAATCGTCTGCACGATTGTTAACAATGTTTCTGATTTCATTACCACACACCTCCTCCAAAAGCGTTTTACAATGTCCTCTTCTCTTGAAAAAGCATTCCACGATATCGCAGCTCTGTCAAGACTCGCTTGCGAGTCTTGCACGCCGGATTCGGGTCAGCTTTAGCTGACAAATTCCTAACCGAATCCGTGCGCATCCTCGCG
>CAJOPP010000179.1 GCA_905236365.1 uncultured Lachnospiraceae bacterium | reverse complement strand
GTAATCCAGGGAAACGCCGGTTGATGCTGAATAAAGCTGTAACTCTGTGGTCTTGGATACCTTAAACCAATAACCACTCACACCGCCGTCATTCCAGTGTCCCCAATTCTGATTATAAACAAATCCACCTGCATCACTACCATCGATATCCTGGTATGTTCCATTGATTTTTACGCGCACGCGCAAATCCTTAGCTACATCCTGCCAGGTTGACTCGCCGTTATTAAAGATTGGCATTACAAAACCAAAGCTTGCTTCCCCCGATCCGACAGCATTTAATTCCGGACCATCATTCTCCGAATAATATGTCATCGATCGAATCGTTGACTCTGCTGCATGCACTACCTGTACATCATTCCCTCTAAACGGGGGTGCTATCACGCCACCAAGGGTCATGACAACTGCAAGAAGAATGGTTGCTGCAATTCCTCTTGTACCTGTTCTTTTTCTAAGAATACTCTTCATTATTAACCTCCTATAAATAATATATTTATCCTAAGTATCGGGATATCAATCATTCTACACAGTTGATTATCAATGTAAAAGAGGATTTTTTTAATATTTGGTGTTCTTTTTTTATTTCTTTTTGCCAAAATTATGCACATTCAACACTTTCAACATTATGCAGCATTTATTTTGTTCATTTTTCCGATATCATTTTCACTTATTTTCCTCTTCTTTTGGTTATTATTTACATCACGAATTTCCTATAAAAAAACAGGACAGTTTCTCACATATGAATTGTGATCCATTGCCCTGTCTTTCATTATGTATGAGAAGAATTTACTGCGTAATCTTCTTCGCTTTTTCCTTCTTAGCCTTCTGCTCTGCCTTTGCCGCTTTTTCAGCCGCTTTTGCTTTCTCTTCCTGCTCGTATTCCTTTTGAATCTCTCTCTGTTTTTTGCGAAGTTTTGCTGCAAAACCTTTCTTTTTCGGCTCTTCTTCCGTTACCTTTTTCTTACCACGGATACTCTTAACTCCTACAATATAAATACCACTTACCATGGCTTTCACTTCACCCTTGGTTGGTAAATCATCAAAAATCCCGTCATCACAGATCAGATTCATGATCTGCGGTCCGATCTTTACCTTCACAATCGGCATCTTCGCATTCTGATAACGCTTTGGTGTCTGTTCCATGACCGTTTTCGGTAATCCTGCATCTTTTAACTTCATCATCTTCTTATCAATAATCAGCATAGATGCAGGCTGTGCTGCATCTAACAATTGCTGCTTTTGATCCATCTGCTTCTTCTGCATCTTGCTACCCACAAAATACAATGCAACAAATATGGCAACTATAACTGCTAATATAATCAATGTAATCACTAATGGACTCATAACATTCCTCCTTCTATGCAGACTCGCGTTTGATCGTATCTTCTATAATACTCCGCACATAAGCGCCCGCTTTTTTTCTCTGTTCTTTTGGAAGGTCTTTCATATAAAACGGTTCTCCATATATTACCTTTACTTTTCCCTTCCGGATATTAAACCCCGGTCTTGCTTCTAAGAGCTGATCAGTATCGATCAGTGTAACCGGAACGACCGGACAATCTGCCCGCTCTGCCATTTTCATGCTGCCTTCCCGAAATGGCAACAATTCCTGTGTCTGGTTGCGATGTCCCTCCGGACAGATCACCATCGAATGACCATTTTTGATCAGCTCAGCACCGTCCTTGATCATCTGCATTCCGGAACGCAAATCTTCCCTGTCCAGATACAGGCAACAGATATCGTCCATCCACCAGCTTAAGAACGGAATTTTTTTGATTTCTTTCTTTGACACAAACCCCGGTCGTTTTGTCGATGTTGTATGAATCACTAAAATATCATAGTAACTTCGGTGGTTCGTCACAAATAAAACCGGTTCTTTAGGAATATTTTCTGTTCCCTTTACCTCAACCTCTGCATGTGTCTGAAAAAGCTCCCATCGAAATCCCCAGTATACAATAGCATTTCCAATGCGATAACGAAGTTCCGGGTTCCACCTGCCAATGATCAAAAGAATCAGATGAACCGGAATCATTATCACTAAAAATAAAAATAAATATCCTAATACTAATACGGTTCTCATATTCACTCCTCTCAAGGCTCAAACCGTCAAATGCCATATCCCTTTATCCACCAAAGAAACTCTAACCGTATCTATTCAGCTATGCTTCATAGATACACGACAGGCATGGACAAAAAGGATTGTCTTTGACTTATCTTCCATATAACTTGGCCGTCTCATATAACCTTGCTTCCAACTGTGGTGACAGATCTTCTGAACGAAACCGCCATGCCCAGTTTCCCTCGCCTACACCCGGTGTATTAAATCTCGCCCAGGAGTCCAGACAAAGTACATCCTGCATCGGAACAATCGCCATATTGGCCACAGAAGAAAAGCAGGCACGGATCAATGTCCAGCACACATCTCCACCGTCTGTATTATAATATCTTCTAAGCTTATCCCTGGACTGCTCATAACACTTTTGATACCACCCCAAGGTAGTATCATTATCATGGGTACCCGTGTAACACACACAGTTCCGGACAAAATTATGCGGAAGATAACTGTTCTCATCCGGGTTCTCAAATCCAAACTGCAGGATTTTCATTCCCGGTAAGCCAAATTTATCACGCAGATCAATTACGGACTGATCGATCTCTCCCAAATCCTCTGCTATGATCGGCATATGATAGCCAAGCGTTGCTTCCAACTGGGTGAAGAAATTCACACCCGGTGCCTTTACCCATTTGCCATTCACTGCTGTCTCTTCCCCATAAGGAACTGCCCAGAATTTATCAAACCCTCTGAAATGGTCAATTCGCAGGAAATCTGTTAACTGTAATTGATAACGAATTCGATCAATCCACCACTCATATCCTGTTTTTGTATGCTCACTCCACTTGTAAAGCGGATTGCCCCATAACTGACCGGTTGCAGAAAAATAATCCGGCGGTACACCTGCCACGTTCTTTGGGTATCCCTTCGAATCCAGATCAAACAGTTTCTTATTGCACCATACATCCACGCTGTCCCAGGCAACAAAGATTGGAATATCTCCCACAATCTTGATATTCTTTGCATTGGCATACTCTCTTAAAGCTATCCATTGTCTGTAAAACAAATACTGGATAAACCGGTAATATTCCACTTCATCGGATAAGGTTTCCATCCATTCCCGTTTCTGTTTTTCAGTTGGTTTTTTCAGGGAATCCTCCCACATATACCAGGGAGCTCCCTGGAAATGTTCCTTTCCAGCCATGAACAAGGCATAATCATCCAGCCAGGTCGAAGTCCCACAGAACTGCTTGTACGCCTCTAAAAATTCCTCGTCCTTTGAATACGCATCTGCAATCTCCGGATCCCGGAAGTGCTCAAATGCTTTCTTTAGCAGACCTGTTTTGTATTCAATCACTCTGCCGTACTCAATATGACATGGATCCCACTGCGGCATCTCCCAAAAATCCTCGTCCCATAAAAGGCCAGCCTTGCGCAATTCATCGATGCTAATGATCAGTGGCTGTCCTGCAAAGGCTGAAAACGGCTGATACGGCGAATCACCAAATCCCGTATGTCCAAGCGGAAGAACCTGCCACAAATTAAGTCCTGAACGTTCCAAAAAATCTACAAATGCGTAAGCTCCAGGCCCTAAATCTCCAATTCCATACGGACTTGGAAAGGATGTCGGATGTACCAATATGCCAGCATATTTATCATACCCCATGCCGGGGTTCCCATTATCTGCCATCGTTACTATCCCTCCATACAAAAAACTATTATAACAAACCTATATTATACTTGCAAACAGGCTAAAATACAAGGTTCAATCCATAAAATTTTACATTCTCAGTAACAGTTCACTCGGTGGCGTACGTCTGAACAGTAACAGATGAACCGCATCTCAACATTTAAAGTTACGGTTCAGTTGACAAATCATTTTAAAATATGTTTAAATAAGCTGGAATCACAAATGGATAGCAGCAGAAATATAAAGGGGATAATTAATATATATGATAACGGTATTTATTATCGATCAGGAACCGGCCGACCGGGCAGCCATACGAAATTGCTATGACTGGGAACAAAATGAGTTTGTATTCATCGGAGAAGCCGGTTCCGGAACCGAAGCACTTAATAAAATAAAAGAAACTGCACCGGATATTGTACTCACAGATGTTGATCTTCCGGATATATCAGGGCTCGAACTTGCGAAAACAATTTTAGGACAATATCCCCACTGTCATATCATAATCATCACTCACTGTGATTCTTTTGCTTGCGTAAGAACTGCTTTGCGAATCGGAGTGGATGATTTTATACTAAAACCATTGAACGCAAAAGAATCAGGCGATGAATTTGCATCGGCATTACAACGAGTTAAAACGAGCATTACAGAGTATCGTCACAGAATGCTGACGGAGGAAAACACATCCTCCTCTCCTGAAACTGCCCAACAGCTTATGGAGTTTCATCATCACAATCACTATGGAAAAAGCAATCATCTGATCAGTCTTGCCGTGGAATATATTGAAGAACATCTTACTGAACCCGACCTTTCCCTAAAAAAAGTTGCGGCTTCGATTTTTACAAATGAGAGTTATCTGAGCCGAATCTTTAAACAGGAAATCGGAATCAGTATGATTGAGTATATTACCAGAAAACGGATCGCGGAAAGCATCCGTCTTTTGAATCATACCAATCTGAAAGTATATGAAATTTCCGAACAGGTTGGATTTCGAGACTCCCACTATTTCAGCATCTGTTTTAAAAAGCATGTTGGCATAACCGTAAAAGAATTCAAAAAACAAAAACGGACGGACAACCGCACCGTATGATCGTAATCATTATACTTATGCGGCTGTTCGTCCGTTAATCGTTTCAAAGTACGCTGTACTATGACTATTTTCCGGTAAACACTATCCGGCTCTGCTCCGGTTCGTAACAACGTCTATCATCTGTCTTATTTTACAGTTACTGTAAATTTCTTCTTCACTCCGTTTGCTTTAACAGTAATGGTTGTCTTGCCTTTTCCTTGTGCAGTAACAACACCCTTCTTTGAAACCGTTGCAACTTTCTTATTGCCGGACTTATATGTAATTTTCTTAGCCGGCGTTGCTTTGGCTTTGATCGTAACCTTCTTATTCACGGCAAGGGTTGCTTTGGATTTCTTTAATTTTAGTATTGGCTTCTTAACCGTAATCGTAGCTTTCACAGTAACACCCTTATAGGTTGCTGAAATAATCGCCTTACCTTTCTTCTTTGCAGTAATCTTACCGGTACTGCTTACCGCTGCAACCTTGCTGTTGCTGCTCGTCCATGTCACACTGTTTGCAGTTAACAGTGTTCCATTATCATATGCGTTCAAAGTAAGCGTTTTCTTGCCCTTGGTATACAAGGTCGCCTTAGATTTGCTAAGCCGAAACTGTAAAGAAGCATTGTCTGATATCATTGTCCCCTGACTATCTCCGGAAGTTCCAGTACCATTTCCCTGATTGTTTTCTGAATTTCCAGCGTCAGTTCCCTGGTTATTCCCTGAGTTTCCGGTATCAGTTCCCTGGTTATTTCCTGAATTTCCGGTGCCAGTTCCCTGATTATATCCTGAGTTCCCGGTGTCAGTTCCCTGGTTATTTCCTGAATTTCCGGTACCAGTTCCCTGGTTATTTCCTGAGTTTCCAGTGCCGGTTCCCTGGTTATCTCCTGAGTTTCCGGTGCCGGTTCCCTGGTTATCTCCTGAGTTTCCGGTGCCAGTTCCCTGGTTATTTCCTGAGTTTCCGGTACCAGTTCCCTGGTTATTTCCTGAGTTTCCGGTGCCGTTTTCCTGACCACTGCCAGATGGCTGACCGCCCTGATTCGTTGTGTCTTCATTCTTTTTCAATTCATCAAGTTTTGCTTCGGCATCTACCAGCTTATTTAGATTTGTCACTAATTTTTTCTGATCATCCGTTAAAGAATTATAATCCTTTCTTATTGCATTAAGAGACTCCTCACTATCGAGAGTAATGCTTCCAATTCCATCAATGCGATCTATCACTGCTTTCGCTGCCGCCTGATCCTGTGCTGCTTTGGCTTTTGCCTGATCATCAGCCTTTAACTGTTCATAGACAGTCTTTGCTTTTTGCAGGTCACTGTAATTGGTAACAAAAGTCTTCTGATTTTCTGTCAGTCGCCCATATGCATCCAGTGCATCATTGATTTGTTTCTCACTGGCTAATGAAACCTCACCAATCTGATCAATCAATGTAATTACCTGATTTGCAGCAATCTGATCCGCATTATCCTTCTGCCCGTCACCCGTTTCTGAACTTTGTCCATCACTTGGATTCGCATTTTCCTCCCGGATTGCTCGGAACTTTATATTCTCACGATCTGCGTAATTCTTTGCAAAAGAATTTTCGTTACCAACAATCGTAAGCTCTCCATTATGGGAAGCAAATGCTTCCTCTTCAATTCCATTTACACGTTCCGGTATCGTAATCTCCGTAAGAGCCGTACATCCTGCAAATGCATCTAACATGATCGTCTCTGCAGAAGCCGGTAATGTTACACTCTGCAAAGAACTGCATCCATAAAATGTGTATGGTGCAATCACTGACACACCTTCCGGAATCGTTACACTGGTAAGACCGGAACATCCTTCAAATGCCATAGCACCAATCGTTCTCACCGTATTTGGAAGAACAACCTGTGTCACATTCTTATTGGAGAATGCCCCCCACTCAATTCCTGTTACGGAAACACCGGAAATCTGCTCCGGCACTTCAACATTCTGTTCTGAACCCTTATATTCTGTAATACAACCGGTTACCGCATCAAACGTAAAATCCCCTTCCGGCGAAGCTGCATGTACCGTACTCATCTTCCCCAAAAACAGAATCGCTATTATGCTCAACCAAAGAATAAGAGCTCCTTCAGCCGTTTTCTGGCTAAATGTTCTTTTCTGCATAATTGATACCTCTTTCTTGACTTTTCATTATTAGTGTCAATTGTATTGAATTTATATTACATTTGGTTATATAAGGGATAATCTGATGGTTATTCTACTTATAATAAAGATAAATTACAAGAGCACAAAACTGATCCATAAAAAAATTGAAACAAAAAGTAAAAATAATTACTTTTTTAGAAAAATTATTAAATTGAGAGAACTTTTAATATTTGATAGAATGAAAAGATGGTTATTAGGGATAGTGTTGCAATATGCAAATTTTTATTTTTGAATTGAACATTGGAGGTCAAGATGAAACATACAAAAATGCAAAATGAATTTTTGCTGCTGAAACAAATCGCACTATTCATTTCTGTTGTCTTATGTATGGTTTTTATGCAGGGAATCTTTGTTTCTGCTGCCGAAAAAACGATCACGGAAACAGCAGATTATTCTGTAAAAGCAGTAGAAGAGACAGCAGGCAACTGTAAAATTATATTTACGCCTTCCAGTACCATGAAAACTGTAGATATTCATTATAAAGTAAATAATGGAGACCAGCAGAATGTCGGTACAGTAAACGAAGGAAACAATTGGACTTATACCATTTCTAATGTCACAAACGGTAGTTCTCTTGATATATTTTTTACTTACATTAATCCTGAAGGTGCAGGCGTAGACAGCCCATGGATGAATTATGTTGTGGGAAGTGCTGCTTCAGACAACAATAACAACACTCCAAACAACGGGGATCAGAATAACAACAATAACCCGGACAACAACCAGCAGTCCAACACCCAGACCAACATTCGGATTGAAGCCGAAAATTATAGTACTATGTCGGGTGTTCAGAATGACGGTTGGCAAATTACCAATGTAGATACCAACAACTGGATGCGTTACGCTTTAAATATTCCAACTTCCGGTTCTTACCGCATTCTTGTTCGCGGTAAAGCCGATGGCGATCGCGATGGTCTTTTGGTATTCCGTGATACCAACAGGAAAATCAGCACTGTCAGTGTAACGAACCACAGTGATTATAACGATTTCAGAAGCGAAGCCATTGATTTGGCTGAGGGCAACCTCTTCTTAACTGTTGTTTCCGTTGCAGGCAAATCATCCATTGACTGGATTGAATTTGAGCCGGTGAATTCCGGTAATAGCGGAAATCAGGGTGATAACGGAAATCAGGGCGGCAACGGAAACCAGGGTGATAACGGAAATCAGAATGATAACGAAAACCAGGGTAATAACGGAAATCAAGGTGATAACGGAAACCAGGGTAATAACGGAAATCAGGGCGGCAACGGGAATCAGAATTACGACAATTTAGGTGTATCGATTCCGGTTGAAGATACAAGTATTCCTGATCAGGACGGTAAGATGATCTTCCAGTTTAACAACCTTACAAATGGTGCGTATAGCGATGATCAGATTTATTGGTGTGCATTAGGATACAGACCTGGCTCCATGGAATTGTGTTATGTGGATGCTCAAGGTAATTTACATGACGCCTCTCCAGGTTTAAATGATACAGATTTGCCAAACGCACGCAAGTCTTCCAGACAGATTGTAAATACGATTGCACAAAGTAATAAACATGTATATATGCCAAGTATTATATCCGGAAGAATGTATATCAGCTACGGAAAACCAATCGATATCGAGTTTAACGTTGATGCGAATGGAAGAGTCGGATTTGCCGGTCCGAATATGGATGCTGCAAATGATCCAAATGCCGAAACTTATTTTGAGTTTATGGAATTTACGATTGGTTTATTTGGAGGAGCTGTAGATGAGCCAACACACTATTGGGGAAATACGACACGTGTAGACAATTTCTGTTTCCCTGTCGTCAGCAGATTGATCGGTGAGAACAGAGGCTATGATGAAGCCGGTAATGTTGTAAGCAGTAAACCATATGACAAAACCGTAGGTGATATCGAAGGCAGAGATTATCTCCGAAACGAATTTATCAATAATGCACCGGATGCATTTAAAAATGGATTAGTTGACGATTACCGGATTTTTGCACCATGTAAGAAGACATTTAATGAAGGACAACCGAACGGCGGTTTCTTTGATGATACCATCAACCAGTTTTGGGATAAGTACTCCAGAGAAGATCTCGTTCTTCACTGTCAGGGCGGTGACTTCAGGGGGCGTACCAACGGCAATATATTGGAGTTCACTGATGAGAGAACCGGATCAACAGGACGCATTGACAAACCATCTACACAGGACGTCTTAGAGGGACGAGGTGCCTTTGACAGAAGAACACAGCCAGGACTTCCTGGTGACCTGGAGCTTGTGTTAGAAGCACAGCTTTGTGCAGCCTTTAACCGCGGATTGGCATTAAGTCCAACTTCTGACTGGTATGATGTAAGCAAATATTATCAGAATTATCCTTATAACTATTACGCAGGTTTCTGGCATCAGCATGGTGTCAGCGGACTTGGATATGGATTCTGCTATGATGATGTAAATGACCAGTCCACTTTGCTTGAGTGTAATACAGCGAAGAAATTAATAATCGATTTGAAGTGGAACTAAATAACAGCGTTCTTTATACTCGAAAGACTTTATAAATGACCTTTCATGCGAAAGGAAAATTATAAAGAACTCTTGGAAAATCAATCGACTAAAACAGGAAGAGGTGTGACTTGAATAGGTCACACCTCTTCCAATTAATTTACCAGAGCAAGATCACATTCAATCTTCGGATCCGAAACAATCTCCTAAAAAGTTACCGTTCACTCGTTAGCCAGTAACTCCTAAAAAATAAATCTCCAAATCATAATACTTTTTTTCTTTCTTTGAGACCTTCTTTGTGATACAATGCTTTATAAAAGGAGGATACTTTACCATGAGTAACTATATTATTTCCTGCTGTTCCACAGCAGATTTATCCAAAGAACATTTTGAGCAAAGGCAGATTCATTTTATTCCCTTCCATTTTTTATTAGATGATGTGATGTATGATGATGACTTAGGTCAATCTATTACTTTTGATGATTTTTATCAAAGAATGGCAAATGGAGCCGACACGAAAACATCTCAGGTGAATGCAGATGAATTTACCACTTATTTTCGTACTTTTCTGGAAAAGGGGCAGGATATTCTGCATTTGACGCTTTCTTCCGGTATTTCCGGTGTATATAACTCAGCTTGTATTGCAAGAGATCTATTGTCTGAGGAATTTCCTGACCGCAAGATTTATATTGTGGATTCTCTGGCTGCTTCTTCCGGTTACGGCCTGTTGATGGACGATCTCGCCGATTTGCGGGATGAGGGGGCAGATATTGATACCCTTTATCAATGGACGAATGATCATCTTCTACAATTAAATCATTGGTTTTTCTCCGGTGATCTTACCTTTTATATCAAGGGCGGACGTGTTTCTAAAACATCAGGAGCCATTGGTAATCTCCTTAATATCTGTCCTCTTTTAAATGTAAATAACGAAGGAAAATTGATCGTACGGGATAAAATCCGTACCAAACGAAAAGCAATCAAAGAGATTGTAGCTAAGATGGAAGAAAATGCCAGAGACGGGCTTGCATACAATGGAAAATGCTATATCAGTCAATCTGCCTGCTACGAAGATGCCAAAGCAGTTGCCGATCTGATTGAATCCAAATTTCCAAATCTGGATGGCAAGGTAGAGATTTACAATATCGGAACTGTGATTGGAAGTCATACCGGTCCGGGAACCGTTGCCCTGTTCTTTTGGGGAAAAGAGCGGGAACTGTAAATTTCTTCCTGTAAACTACGGATATTGCACTTTCAACTGACAGAGTTGCATGATTTTTTATTACTATTCACAGTCGATTTATACCGATAAACAGCCACTCCTGAGTTCGGACAAACCAACTGTGAATAGTATATTTTTTATTGTCATTTATTTGATCTCGCAGCTAATGCGAGTGCCAGCTGAACCGTTACTTCAGATGAACATAATTCAATATTTTCGCGAATTATAAATATGTCTTTAATTTATCCACTACATCCAGCTTCTCCCAAGGAAGATCCAGATCGGTACGTCCAAAATGTCCATAGGCAGCCGTCTGTTTGTAGATTGGACGACGCAGATCTAACATCTTAATGATACCTGCCGGTCGAAGGTCAAAGTTCTCGCGAACGATTTCTACCAGTTTCAGCTCATCCAATT
>CAJOPP010000178.1 GCA_905236365.1 uncultured Lachnospiraceae bacterium | reverse complement strand
TCCAGTTCGTTGAAGTAAGATACTCGCAGGGCGAGATATGTATTTGCAAAGAGTTTGACGGCTTCTGCCTCGGTGTAGTCCATGAAGAGTGTCGGTATCTGATGACGTAATACGCGTACAGACTTTTTATATTTCCAAATAGGGAACAATTCTCTCTAAAAAACCTGTCTCTATTTCTTCTGTCACACTCAATACGCTAATATCCACAGGTAAGTCATATTCTTGTTCCATCTGTTCATGTATCTCTTTTACTTTTTCACCGATCTCCCCCGAATAATGCTTGTATATAATCAAAACATCAATATCATTTGGTTTCCTGTCTTCTTTTAATACTGAACCAAATAAGTATACATGTTCAAAAGAGCAAAACAATTCTTTATGAAGCCTAATCCATTCGATTATGTTTGTAGCTAAGTCTTCCAATGTATTTCTGGAACGCCTCCGTAGTTAATAAAGTCACTCCCATTGTTTCAGCAATTTCATATGCTTCCTTAGATATACACCCTTCGCCATTCCAATTATGTAAATTCACTACAACCACATCTGTTGGTGGACATATTTGCATGATATCAGCTTTACTTAAACAATACTCATATACAAACAGAAAATGAGTTTTGTCGATTATAATCTCTCTTAAACAGCTTTCATTGACAAAACGATATTGTATGCCTCTCTGTCTAATATATTTCAAAACAAAATTCAAGCTCTGCAGCCGAACATTTACTTTTCTAAAACAGTGATAGCCATAATATAGCTGTCGTAATCTCGGAGAATCATCCAAATATACTTCTATAGTTTTCCCGTCTTCTATAAATTGAATATACGGACGATCTACCCCCAGCATTACCTTTTTAAACCTATTCTGAGATTTTAGTACTTCTATCAACTTTTCCAGGGATTCCGTAAATGGAAGTAAGGTATCTTCTACAGGTGTAATACCAAAAATCGAATCGATTTCCGGTGGAAAAAGAATCTCTCGTACTTTTTCATCATCCCCGCGAGTTGCTTCGAATTCATCTATATGCATTATGAATTTTTGAATGCATGAGTAATTAGAGATATCTTCATCCTTATTCTTTTGAAACAAATCCATATTATTACTGAGAAGTATTCTTAATTTCTTATTATTGCATAAGATCTTCACCTCAAATTTGTCCCAAAGAACTTTATTGTTATTCAAATAATAACTCTGAAAGATTCGCTGGTTCTCCTGCAGCAGAGGAACAACCTCTCTTCTGAGGTCATCAAATGACTTGAATTTTTTATCGAAAACCCTGTCTATTTCTTCTCTACGTATCTTTTTCCACTCTAAAACTTCTTCGGGCGTAAAGGCATTGTTTTTATCAAAATCTGTATGACAGTTTGGGCATAAGATAACAAGGTTTTCAAATGAATTATCTGCCGTTTTACAGTAAGGATCAATATGTGCCTTCTCAATAATATCTCCATTTGTTCGAAACAATTCTTTTCGACAATTGGGATTCATACAATGTCCCATTGATTCAGCATAGAGTTGTCTTTTTGTATTTTCATCTATGTACCTATCCACTATAATTCCTCTTCAATTATTAATAATTAATGATACTGGTTTCCCAAAAAAGGTCCCCATTCTTAATATAAAAAGCACTATCCCCATAGAAACTGATAGCATCCCATACACCTCCAGTCATTTTGAATACTCTTGATCCAGGCATTGGTGTGACTATCCGCTTTCCCTCGTCATTGGCAAGGCGTAGGTAAAAATTGATCATGATTTGGTAAAGGCCCGCCAACGCAAGAAGTGTATACTTCTGGTTCGCAAATTTGTACCCTTCTTGTTTTAAACCATCAATCTCCACAACACTAGTTCTGTTGTGCTTCACATGATTATAAGCTGTCCACCAGCGTGGCGAATCTGGAAGTATATTCCAGTCTATCCAAGGGTACAGGATACGATCATAATTGATGACCATTACTTCTTGTGTTATGAAATCGGGATTATTATTTTTTATACTGTCTTTATATCTTCCAATCGATTTATAGCTTTTCTTAAAGGTACTGTCGATGAGTTTACAGTATTCTTTAAAAACCACATCAATTTCGCTGCCAACTTCTAACATTAGCTTTGAATATGCCTGTGAATAAGCATTTTCATGCTTAGTATCCAAAGCGAGATAATGAAGCGTTGCTGAAAATTCTTTTTCTAAAGAAATATATTGACTCCAATAAATAATTGTGAACTCATCGCATGTCATTATGAACCATCCTATAAAGAACCTTTCAATTTCTATAATAACAATAAGCTACTCTCTTGTTTGATAAACAAACAATTATAATATTGGTTTTTCATTTTTATATTTATTATAGCATGTATGTCATCTTCATATGACTATTCCGCTTAAAAAGTGCAACCTTTTCGGTGCAGCGTTACACCCCATTTCTGAAATAGAAGCATCCTTTTCCGGGCAATGATGCAGTGTGTTTATGTGTTAGGATACTTAATTACACTACTCCATATCTCTAGGCTGTAACATATACACAGCAATATCTTCTTTGGGTATATTTAACTGCTTATGTAATGCTTCAGCAATCGATGCTTCAGTTTCTCCCGCGCTATTAATAATATTATAACCCAATAAATAATCGCTAAGTAAAAGGCTCTCTCCCAACATTCCAAAGAATGTCTTAAGTATTATTTGACCATTTATATCCTTTAATCTCACACGGATTATGCAATTTACATTTGGGGATAAAACTGTATCATTATTAAGTGTATCTATTTACTGTAAGAATCGAAAACCGATGCTCCCGATAAGCCTTTTTTGCTTCTTTTAGAGGCGCCTTTCTATATGGTTTTACCCAGATAGTTTTATTTCCTGCTTCTACTCCAATCACTGCGTCATCAGTAACATCATAAGGTTCCAATTCTTCTCCATCCCAACTTATGATGTTGGTAAATGGCTCTGATGCTATTCTTAATACTCGCCAGCTTTCAATGATCAGAGGATCATCATATTTTCCTAAACAAATATAATAAAAATGTTCACCATGCTTCTTCAATACAAATAATGATTGAATAGGAATTGCATGTAGCGTTTTGTTCATCAATATTACATCTATTCTATTTCCAAAAAATGAAGAGCCATTAAACCAATTAGACACCCATTCAAGTTTTCGAGAAAAAGCTGTTAAATGTAACGTATAAATTGTCAACCCTAGCAACGCCAAATCACCTAACAGACCGAAAACTGAAGCAAACACTGAAAAACCTTCTGATAGTATGATTTTAGTTATCAACCAGATCCTCTCCTTTCTTCATGCGTATTCATCGGTGCTTCCCAATAGCATTTGAAGACAAGCGATCTGACAAATCCAACAAGATATGAAAGATGCGTAAACAGAGATCATAAATCACTATCCAGATCCGCTCGACACTTTCCAAATTCTTATTTGACCCAGTTATCTAAATGTAGACATAGACCGCCTTCGGTCGTTTTACTGGATGTCCGTAGGTGATCATGTCAAAGAAACCTTTCTTAGTATAGCTCTTCTTCTGACTTCTCATTTCATTGCCCTCGCTTCTACCTACATTTA
>CAJOPP010000177.1 GCA_905236365.1 uncultured Lachnospiraceae bacterium | reverse complement strand
TATCAGTGAGAACAGTGAGAGAAAAGAAGAAGCTTGGAAGTTTATTGAGTGGGTATGCTTTAATCAGGATACATTAGACTGGTGGTTGGATTACTCTAAGGGTGATACAGTTTCTAATAAAGAAACATTAGATAGACACAAAGATGATGAGAACCCAACTTATGGTAATCAGAAGATGTATCAGTTCTGGTTACAAGAGGCAGAGAAGATTGATTTATCAATTGTAACTCCATACGATACAGCAATCGGTGATGCTTGGAATAATGCAATTACTTCAATCAAGACTGGTGAGAAAGATAAAGATGCAGCTATCAATGAGTTCTATGATGTAGTTGAATCAACCTATCCGGAAATTACAGTTAATCGATAAGAAACAACGACAGCTTTAGAAAGATGTCCCCGTGCTGAATAGCTGTGGGACATCTTTTTTAATAAAAATGATAGGAGGTATTCAAATATGGCTGGAAATAACAAAACAGGCAAAAGAATGCGCGATGTCAATAAGGCAGGCTATTTTTTTGTATTGCCGTTTGTAGTTGTATTCCTGATTTTTAACGTGTATCCGGTATTTCGTACGTTTTATCTGAGTTTTACCAATTATAAAGGATATGGCGATCCAACACCGGCAGGTATTGCAAACTACACACGTGTATTTACTGATAAGTATTTCTGGAAAGCACTCTGGAATACTTGTAAGATTTGGGGAGTAAATATTGTACTCCAATTAGGTCTGGCTTTTTTGCTGACCATTGTATTTAGTGATATGAAGTACAGAATCAAAGGTTTGGGTGTGTTCCGTGCGATTTTTTATCTTCCGAACCTGATTGCAGCGACATCTGTAGCATTTTTGTTCCAAACATTATTGAACTTCCAGTATGGTACATTGAATCAGATGTTAATGGCAATTGGATTGATTGATTCGAGTACATTTGCGAACCCTCAGTCCCTTGTGAACTGGTTGGGAAATCCAAGAGTTGCTCCATATGTGGTATCTGTCATTCAGGCATGGATGTGGTTTGGTAACTCCTTCATCATGTTGATGGCAGGTGTGCAGGGTATTAATCGTGATTATTTTGAGGCTGCAGCGATTGATGGTGCTGGTCGTTGGACAACATTTGGTAAGATTACAATTCCGTTACTTAGACCAATTCTGATTTACGTAGCAATCACTTCATTGATTGGTGGTTTGCAGTTATTTGATATTCCATTCTTGATCAATGATCAGGGAACATCTGGTAATCCGGAAGGAAAGTTGCAGACCGTTGTTATGTATTTGTATCGATTTGGATTTGAAGGTGGCTCAAGAAAGCAGGTTGGATATGCATCTGCGATTGCATATGCATTATTCTTGATTATTTTGATCATATCGATTATTGAGTTTAGAATTATGAATCGAAAGGAGGCAGACTAATGGGTGAAAAAATCAAAAAAGGTATTTTATATACATGTTTAGTGTTATTGGCATTTGTTTGTTTACTTCCATTTTATTTGATGATGATTAACTCAACAAGAAGTGGTGTTGAAATCGTAACATCGTTCTCAATATTCCCGGGTAAGTCAATTGGTGAGAACTGGAAGGTTATCAAAAATTACTTTAATCTGTTTCAGGGTATGAAAAACAGTTTATTTATTGCAGTGTTGGTAACTATTTTGGCAGGATATTTCTCATCAATTACCGCTTATGCATTGGCAATGTATAAGTTTAAGGGTAGAGGAATTATTTTCGGAGTTATCCTTATATTTATGATGATTCCGGCCCAGCTGAGTTTAATTGGTTTTTACAATTTGGTTAGTGCTTTAAAATTAATAAACTCATATATTCCTTTGATCGTTCCGGCGATTGCATCACCGGGTATTGTATTCTTCCTGAAGCAGTATTTGGAGTCGGTACTGTCCCCGTCTCTGTTAGAGGCTGCAAGAATTGATGGTGCTGGAGAGTTATACATTTTCCATAGAATTGTATTTCCGATCATGATGCCGGGTGTTGCGACCATGTCAATCGGAACTTTCATCGGTAGCTGGAACAACTACCTGCTTCCATTGGTTCTTTTAACAAAGACAGAGAAGTTTACATTGCCGGTATTAGTAGCTTCTTTGAAGTCATCTACTGATATTGTAGCTAATCAGGGTGCAACATATCTTTCTGTTGCAATTTCGGTTATTCCGATTATTATTGCATTTATTTTCTTCTCCAGATACATTATTGACAGTATCGGTGCTGGTGCCGTTAAGGAATAATGTACAGAAAGAACATATATTATATGTTGTACAATTTTATAAGCTAATCACTTGTAGCAAGGGTGATTATGTGAATGAATTCGCAGACTTAGGTTATGTGATAGAAAAGGATTGTCAGACCTCCCCTTTCATAGGGGAGGTCTTTCACGTTAAAAGTTATTTCCTAATGTGGGAAATAGTAAAAGGGGTTCGTTTATGAAAAGAGTTAGAATTGGGATTGTAGTATTTATAATCTTTTGTTTGTTTATTTTGTTTAGTGATAAAAAAGAACAGGAGATTGTTGAAGTGGACAATTCGGTGATCACTATGGAATGGTATATTAATTTTTCGTGGTTTACTACAACATGGGGCGAGAGTGAGGTTGCAAAGGCGATTACTGACAAAACAGGTGTAGATATTAATTTTGTTGTACCGAGTGGAAATGAAACAGAGAAATTAAATTCTATTATGGCGAAGGATACACTTCCGGATCTGATTACAATGGGATGGTGGGAAGAGAATGGAGATCGTCTGATCAGAGAAGGTAAAGTCTATGCGTTAAATGATTTGGCAGACCGGTATAACCGATATTTTTATAAGGTAATCGATAAAGATAGTTTTGAATGGTATCGACATGAGGATGGAAATGTATATTGTTATCCGAATTCTTCGTATTCACCAAAAGTATATGAGGATGGATTAGATATCTATTCAAATCAGAATTTTATGGTTAGAAAAGATATTTATGAAGCAATCGGAGAACCGGACATGACAACACCGGAAGGATTTTCAGCTGCTGTAAAAAAAGCAGCCAGGATGTTTCCGGAAGTAAATGGGAAGTCGCTTATTCCAATTGGATGTGATGAGTTTACAGCAGAAGGATGTAATTCATTTGACCAATATTTACAGAATTTCCTGGCGGTACCTTTTGAAAAAGATAATGAATATTATGACCGGAATATGGATGAAGAGTATATAAGATGGTTAAAAGTGTTCCGTCAGTT
>CAJOPP010000176.1 GCA_905236365.1 uncultured Lachnospiraceae bacterium | reverse complement strand
ATCATATTATCAAAGCTTCGGTAGAAATAGACCTGATCGCCTTTACAGTGATGCTTTCGCTCCAGATAATCTATGATCTCATCACAAACCGCCTCTGCATCCGCATCATCCTCTTGCAATACAGTAAAATTTGTAATATCTTTAGACATATCAAGTCCCAGGGTTGTGGCAAACGCCTCCGGCGGCATGATCAACTCCACTGACGGATTCTGATACAAAGCATCGACCATATTACTTTCCTTTGCTTTTGTAACGCCAACAATGGTAACATCCATATCGAATGTAAGTACGGTAAGGGAAATATCCATCCCTACCACATTGATGGATCCAAACATTTTCATTGCATCCTCTTCACTAATAATACAGACCGGTTTTCCTTCCTCGGCTTCCTTTTCCGTATAGGGAACACCCTTTAAAAATGTATTATCCAATATATCTAATCCATCCGGATTGATTGCATAAATCGTCACTTCAAAATCATCCTTCTTGGTAGAAGTATCTGCTCCGATCATATCCTCTGTCGCTACTGCCTTAACACCATCCATTTCCCGTATCTCATTCAGTTCGTCCTGGGAAATATAATACTTTTCCTGATAATCATTCAGGAAAAAATAAATCTGTCCTTCTCCCAGATTTCCCAGTTCATTCGCGATCATACCGGTTGCACCACCACCAATGGAAACGACCAGAATGACGGAGGAAATACCGATGATAATTCCTAACATGGTCAGCAACGTCCGGGCTTTGTTAGCCCAGATATTCTTCATTGCCATTTTTATATATTCCACAAGTTGTGTCATAGAAGCCTCCTATTCTACAGTAGCAGTGCCCATGCCGTAAGTGCCTGCGTACGAATCTCCCGGCTTCATATCTGATGTTACCTCCGTAATCACAGAATCCCCTTCTGACAAACCATCTGTGATCTCATAATATTCATCGGAGTTAAGACCAATTGTAACATCTTTTCGTTCAATCAGATTCTCTTCATTTACAATATATACAAAATCACCGTCAATATCCGTATTCAATGCTTCATAAGGAACAGCCAGTGTCTGCTCTGATTTTCCCACAAAAATATATACCTTAGCGGATACACCGATAAAAATCCGGTCATCCGGATCATCTAACAGAATCCTTCCTTTGATAGCACCACCAGAAGAGTTTGTGGCACCTGTAAGACTCATCTCACTTTCTGCTACCCGACTGACAAATTCTACGGTTCCATGATACTCTTTACCGGAGATCACAACTCTTGCCTTCTGTCCTTCTGAAATCGAACCCAGGTCGTCTTTGGCAATCGAAAATTCAATTCCAATCTTGTCTGCATTGATCACTGTCATCAGCGTCATAGTCTCGTTGGCATACGCACCCTTTATGATACTTACGGATTCCACGATCCCATCATGATCCGCTGTCAGTCCTGCCTTTGCTGCATCTAAAGATTCCTGCGCGGCATTGATATTCATGTCGGACAAACGGTTCGATGCACTGATCTGTGCCTTTGTGCTCTCCGAAACCTTCGCGTCCTTATTGGCTGCAATGATGGATTCCTGTTCTGCAAGACTTGCCTGTTTTTCTGCAAGGCTTTCATTCTTCTTGTTCAGGTTGGAGACTGCTTTTTTGTATGCCTTCTCGTCAACTTCAATCTCCTCTTCTTCCTCTGTATCCGAAGCCGGTACTATTATCTTCGTATCTCCGGTGTCCAGTCCGTCTGACGACTGTCCTGCCTCATCCGCACTTGCCACTGCTTGCTTTCCCGCCTCAGCGGCTGCTTTTTTCTGCTGTTGTTCTGCAGACGCCTGCATATCTTCTTGGTACTCTTCGACTTCTGCCGTCAGAGACTTAATCTCTTTTTTCAGTTTCTTAATATCATCCTCTAATTCACTTGCTTTTTTCTTTGCTGCACTGGTACGGCTTGCAGCTTCGTTTACCGCCTCATAACTCTCATTTCCCGCTGCCCGTTCCGTCTGCGCCTGTATCTGTACCCGCTCTAAATTATCTCCTAATTCAGAATCATCATACGTAAGCAGGATTTCTCCTTTTTTCACCGTCTGCCCTACCTCCACACGGACATCTTCCACTTTTGCGGTAACCGGTGAAACATATGCATCCCTTTCCATGCCGATCACGGTTCCGGATGTGGTAATATTCTGTTCCACATCTTGTTTTTCTACTTTATACAAAGAATCATCATTTGCCGCCATCAGTTCCATTGCTTCCTGCATTCCCTTTTTTACTTTACTAATCGCCGTAATCACCAGTGCCAGCACCGCAATCACTGCCACTGCAACAATGATGATCACTTTCTTTTTAGATTTCTTTTTTGTGTCTGCCATTTATTCTTCCTCCTATTTCATTTCCGGCTTCAAACTCTCATCACTGAAGGTAACACATTTTTTCCTTCTCACTCCAAGAAAGAGACTCGGAAACGTAAAACATTCTCTAATTGTATCTATTCAGCTATACTTCATAGATACACGACTGGCATGGTGCTCACACACATTCCAGTATGCCTGTCGCATCGTAAATTCAAGACTCTCTCGCGAGTCTTGGTGCGGGATTTGCGTCAGCTATGCTGACATATTTCATATTGTCGTTCCTGCTATCACCACAAGGTCATCTGTAT
>CAJOPP010000175.1 GCA_905236365.1 uncultured Lachnospiraceae bacterium | reverse complement strand
CCAAATTAGTGTTTAGCCGCAAATCTTTGTCCCGCTTATTGTTCTTTGCCATCCCTTATGCCTACGGCGTCCCTTTTAAGGCTCTGTCCGTCCATTTGACATGAAACCTCAGGAGTGTCAGCACTGCTCCACCATATGAGGGCATAACTGCTTTTTGCATCGCTCTGTGTCCATCGAAGCTTTACAAGTGGCCGCTTGACTGCAATATGTACATGACACAACGGCCTTATCAGCCAGCATCCTCCATCGACTATTCCGACCTGGAACCACCGCCAATTCGGTAAACTGGAAACCGGCATTCCAGCACAACGGAAACCGGCCTGGAACAACTTAGGGGTCTGATATGGGATTCATATTGCGTTTTCTAAGGGACACTATTACACAGCTAAACGAACACGGAATGGAGCTGAAGACACCTGCTTAAATGCTGTTGCCTGACTTATGCCGGATCAGGCTAAAATGCCGGGACCGCCCTGCACAACGCTCATTCTTTACTTCTCAGATGTATCTAGAACATCACTCTGTTTGGACAAAACCTTCTCGTTTTCTAATAATCACAGAAAGATCAAATGAACTTTCCATAAGTATTTTTATAAATTTCTTTATTCATAATCTTCCCATAGATAGCTTCATGATCATTTCTATACTGATGACTTAATGCTTCATCCAAAGAAATATTCTCATCTTTCATCATCTTTTTTATCAGATCAATTCTTCCAGACTCAGATATATCCTTGCGGGTAATTTCTTTATACAGACCCATTTTATTTAAACATGCACGGAATCTATATCCTATCAGTTTATTCAAGTCTGCCTGTGAATTTTTTCTTTCACCTTGTCTTATAATAGTATCTGTTTGAATATAAGATGTTGTTTTCCTTGATACGCTTTTCCCTACAGGAATTCTTCCATCCTCTTTATCCTTGGAATTTTTTATGATACTGACCAATTTATCAGATATCGGTATTGTTTTTTCATCAAAATAAACCACTTTTTTATCATAGTCAACCTGATCAAAACGAATATTTCCAAGTATATTGGAATTAAGACCTAATCCTTCAAAAATCCCCAGGAAGATAAATTGATCGCTGTAGTTTTTTAGGTCAGAAATATAATGTAAAAGCTCATCTCTTGAAACAATTAATTTCTTCAATTCATTTGTATTTACGCAATTGCATATATCAAACGTAGTTATTTCGGCATAATGATTCTGATGATCCGGTACATTCCCGTTGTTAAGACACCAATCTGTATAAATTCGGAAACAGCTGTTTAATACGATTAAAGATTGTGCTCTGGGTGTACTGAGATACTTATAGAATGAAATGATCTCTTTCGTAGTCCACTCGCAAAGATCTTTTTTATAAGATTCTTCAAGTCTCGAAGCTTTTAGAAATCCAATCAATGTATTTCTTCCGAGTTTTTTATGTTCATTTCGTTCTTTTAAAAACTGCTCTTTCCGTTTTTCGTTATACATCATTGTTTTCTAGTTCCTATTTCTTTCACGTATTTATTTAAACGATCAATTGTCTTTTTTCTCGGATTATGATTGCTAGTAAAAACAGGTTTTTCTATTATACATGTATCTGTTAACTGAATGATTAAATCAGTATTTACTTCAATATTATTATGAAATAAATAGATCAATACTAACAGAAGTTCATCAGAATATTCCTTTTCCCTGTAATCAGGATCTGAATTAATCAAAGAATTAAATTTTCCCTTTAATTCTTCGGCTATGTCTTTGGAATATGCAGATTCATCACCTATACTTATATAATTATCTTTGACATAAAACCAATCGATCAAAGAGCTAAGTGTAACCATACTGATCTTTTCATTATTTCTTCCGATCATCCCTTGCAACTCCGAATCTATGTCTTGATTCAGACTGTATACTACTTCTTTTGAAACAGAGTATCGAACATTTGTTTTTGAAACCACTTTTTTCATCACTGTTTTTTGATCTTTTTGGAAAACAAATTGCTCAGCTTTACTTTTTTTAAAATTAACAATTCTCAATTCCATAGGATAGTCGAAAGTTTTATCATAATTATATATTTGTGACATCGCTATATAGCGCTGATAACCATCTATGATATTGAACATATTATTGGGCAGCTTGTGAATTTCCAGACTGTGTT
>CAJOPP010000174.1 GCA_905236365.1 uncultured Lachnospiraceae bacterium | reverse complement strand
CAAAACAAGAAAACCAATTGTCACTTTATCCCCTGTCTCTCATAAAGCAACTCTTGGTTTTCATACTTCATTTTATCACTTATTTAACATTTTTATAAATTCATATGGTAAGACTTACTCATGAGCAGACTACATCATTATTTTTTCAAAGAAATGATGACTCTTCTGTAAGGATCCTCTCCCTCACTGTGAGTAGTCACATATTTGTCATTCTGCAAAGCGGAGTGGATTATCCTTCTCTCATAGGGATTCATGGGTTCAAGAGACACGGATTTTTTTGTTCTCTTTACCTTATAGGCAATATTCTTCGCAAGGTTTTCAAGAGTTTCCTTTCTTCTCTCCCTATAATTTTCTGTGTCAACCTTAACACGGATATAATCCTCGGAATCTTTATTCACTACAAGGGAAACCAGATATTGCAGGGAATCCAGAGTTGCCCCCCTCTTACCGATGAGCATTCCCATATCATCTCCGCTGAGGTCAATGTCAAGATTCTTCTCAACATCATCAAATTTAGTAACAATAGTAACTTCCAATTTCATGGCTGCAAACACATCCTTCAAGAATGTTTTTGCACTTTCTTCATAATGCTCAGCGCTAAAGCTGGACTTGGAAGAGACCTTATTGGAAGTCTCTTTGTTTGACTTATCCTTATCCAAATTTTCCTTATTCTCTGCGTTAGCTTCCGGAGATGAAGCTTCTTCCTTCACTCTCGCCTTGATCAAAGCGGGCTTAGAACCTATACCAAGAAATCCTGCAGATTCCTTCTCCAACACCTCGTAATCCAGACGATCACTGGTCACACCCAGATCCTGGCAAGCATCCGTAATCGCTTCACTGACTGTTTTTGCTGTATATTCTTTAAATTCCATTTTGAACTTCCTCCCAAAGATTACTCTTACTTGTTCTTATCATTATATTTCTTAACCATAGCTGCCTTTGCAAACATGCTTCCGGCCTTTTCTTCTCCGGCATGATTACCTGAAGTACCTTTTTTCATTGCTTCGTTTGCTTCTTTTTCAGAAACGGAAGAACCTATATTAGCTTTATTTTGCATGGTCCTTTGTTGATAATTGGATGAAGGAATATTTTTGGTATTCATCTTGGCATAAGCGTTCAATTTCTCCTGCTTTTCCTTCAGCTTCTCCAATTTCTTTTTGCTCTTTTCGGAGTTGTCACTAATGATCTTATCAAAATCCATTTTGTCGATCTGCTTATTGATAATGATCTGCTGAATGGTACGAACCACATTTCCTGCAATCCAGTAAATACCCATGCCGGCTGCAAAGGTATAACAGAACCAGGCGGACATGATGGGCATAGTAAAATTCATCATTTTCATGGATTCCGCCATGGAATCAGCCTGTTCATTACCACTCTTTGGCTGCTGGGGCATCATTTTAATGCTGATAAACTGAGTCAGAGCGGATAATACAGGAATCAAAATAGCTCCTACTACCAGTCCCCAGGTTCCGGTAGCAATAGCGGATTTCACGATAACGGAGGGAGAGTTTCCTATATTAAGACCCATAAAATTATTATAGGTTTCAAGTAACCCCCCTTTTCCAAGGATCAGGCTCCCATTGTAGGTCAGATTATTTAACTGGTAATGATCTGCAATCGTGGAAAGATCCGTTGAGGAAAGTCTGTTTAATACATCAATTACACCATTGCTTAAATTTCCATCTAAATTCTTAGCAAAACTATTCACAACGGTAGTAATGGAAGAAATACCGGAATTCCTCAAAAACTCAGCGTTGTCTGCTTCTATAATGCGATCTGCAAGTACCCGAAAGGTATCTCCGATTTTGGTTACATAAGCAGGAATAGAATAAATCACACGATACAGTGCAAACAGAATCGGCATCTGGATCAGCAAATACATGCAGCTACCGGTAGGTGAAACACCATATTTTGCATACACCATCTGCACTTCCTGATTCATTGCCATCTGAGAATCCGTATCTTTTTTATTCTGATATTTTTTCTGGATTGCCTGTATT
>CAJOPP010000173.1 GCA_905236365.1 uncultured Lachnospiraceae bacterium | reverse complement strand
CATTTTGCAGGTGATGACAGAAGAGTCATGCGGTTTTTTTATCAGATTTGTGAAAAGAATGACCTCTGGTATAAAGTGTAAGTGCGGATCCATAGTATACAAGTGGGAGGATATATGGCAAAGAGAGAAGAACTATTAAAAATCTTATCGGTAAGACTTCGAAATATTTTAGAATTATCGGATCTTAATTTTGAACTGCTGCAGGAACTGCGTTTACGGATGATGGAGCCTTTTATTATTATTTATGATGGGGAGGAATTTTTTGTTGCAGAGACCGGTGGTTTGGAAAAAAATTCGGGAGACAGTTATGTTGTCACCTCAGAAGACATTAAAGAAACATTGGAACATATCAGTAATTTTTCCCTGTATGCCTATGAAGATGAAATCAGACAAGGCTTTATAACGGTACAGGGTGGACATCGTATAGGACTGGCCGGAAAAGTGATTTTAGAACAGGGAAGGGTAAAGAGTATGAAACACATTTCATTTATCAATATTCGAATGTCACATGAAAGGAAGGGGTGTGGAAACAATATCTTACCGTACATATATGTAAAGAATCAGATTTGTCATACACTGATTATTTCGCCACCGGGTTGTGGAAAAACAACACTTCTAAGAGATTTAGTCAGATTGATTTCGGATGGTTCCGGAGAATATCAGGGAATGAGCGTGGGGGTCGTGGATGAACGTTCGGAAATTGGAGCCTGTTACAGAGGAATCCCGCAAAATGATATTGGAATTCGGACAGATGTGTTGGATTGCTGTCCAAAAGCAGAGGGGATGCTCATGATGATCCGAAGTATGTCACCATCAGTAATAGCTGTGGATGAAATTGGAAATCACAAGGATGTTGAGGCACTTGCGTATGTAATGAACTGCGGATGCCACATATTGGCAACGGTACATGGATCTTCCATCGATGATGTCAAAAATAAACCTGTCCTTCGTAAATTGGTGGAGGAAAAGGTGTTCAAGCGGTTTATTGTATTATCAGGTAAAAAACGACCTGGGGAAATAGAGAATATTTTTGATGAACGGGGATGTGTATTATACGATGGTACTTTTATTTAAATCAGCAGGTGCTGCTCTGATTATGGGTGCAGCCGGATATTTTGCAATGAATATGAGTCGGACAATGGAACGACGCAATTTAGAATTAAGAAAGCTGTATAGTATTTTATTGCAGTTAAAAAGTGAGATTCAATATATGTATAATCCGCTGCCTGATTGTTTTCGCAAAATAGCAGTGTACGCAAAAGAACCGTTTAGTGCATGGCTTTTAACATTATCAGAGCGGATGGAAAAGAATGGAGATAGTTCATTCGGGGAAATCTGGCAGAAAGGGATTGCACAGTTATATGATCAGTCTGCATTAAAGACAGAAGATATTGAACCATTAAAAGAATTGTCGGACAAGCTGGGAAGTATGGATGTTGAAATACAGGTGAAAGCCATAGATTATACTTTGCTTCAAATCGAGAGAAATCGAACGATTTTGCAAAGTGAACTCAGTCAAAAGAAAAAAGTAATTGCTACACTTAGTATGTTTGGTGGGTTTATGACGTTAATTCTTTTATTATGAGGAGTTTGCCATGTCAGTTGAAATCATAATCAAAATTGCAGCACTGGGAATTGTGGTTGCATTGTTAAATCAGGTGTTAAAACATGCAGGAAGAGATGAGCAGGCATTCTTTGTGACAATGGCGGGAATCATAGTAGTGCTCACATGGTTGCTTCCATATTTCATTGATTTATTTGATTCCATGCAGAAGTTGTTTAGATTGTGAGGCGATAATCGTATGAGTTTCTTTAAAATAATATGTAGTGTAATCATAGGAGTTTTGTTTGCAATCAAATTGAAAAGTATTGGAAGTCCACTTTGGATTTACTTATCTATGGCACTTAGCCTATTTGTTTTATTCTACATATTGAACAGACTTGGGTTTATTTTGGATTTTCTGGATGGTATTTTAGAGGATATCGGTCTGGAATCCGGTTATTTTCAAATTCTTATTAAAATTGTCGGTATCTCTTATCTTTGTGAATTTGCATCCAACATATGCAAGGAGTCTGGATTTATAGCAGCAGCAAGCCAGATCGAAATCGGTGGAAAGCTTACCATGCTGGTTATGAGTATGCCCATCCTCTTAGCAATCATACAAACCATAACAAGTGTTTTTTGAAATTCCTGTTTGTAGGGGATGACCGCGGGGGAGGTTGTGAGACGAGTTTGGTTTCGAAAAAGTAAATCGGGTTCTGTGTGGTACAATCCTGATTCGTAGAAAACCCTCTGAGAACGTCGGCACT
>CAJOPP010000172.1 GCA_905236365.1 uncultured Lachnospiraceae bacterium | reverse complement strand
CGGTAGTAGCGTCCGGCTTGCCTGTTCCGTTTCCTGTTTCCGGTTTTCCTTCATCACTTCCTGTTCCCGGAGTTTCCTCACCGGTAGTAGTGTCCGGCTTGCCTGTTCCGTTTCCTGTTCCGTTTCCTGTTCCGGTTTCCGGTTTTCCTTCATCGTTGCCTGTTCCCGGGGTTTCCTCACCGGTAGTAGTGTCCGGCTTGCCCGTTCCGGTTCCTGTTTCAGTTTTTCCTTCCTCACTGCCTGTTCCGGTTTCTGTTGTCCCCTCACCGGTATAGGATTCCATATCCTCCTGTGCATATGGATTTTTCACTTTGATCGTAACTTCGCCTGTAACATACTGTCCTTCCGTCGCAGTTGGTGAAATCGCCGTAATCTTAACGTTCTTTTCTTTCTCATCAGACTTTAAGATCATGACATTTCCCATACTGTCTACAGATACATACTTCGCTTCCTCCGATGAATATACAATGCTGCGGTTTGAATAAATTGCGTAATTATTTAAATCTGCTGCTTCCACTGTCTGACCCAGGCAGTTCGTGTACGATGCAAAGACATTAAATTCATCTCCCGGCACTGCACCATTGTTATACTCATCCGGTACTGCCAAGCGAATGGACTGCACATCAGAATCAACCACATAAGTATAGGTCATCGCATACTCGGGATGTCCCTTCGGATATATCTTAATCTTTGCCGTTCCTACGCCAGCGGCAATGAGCCAGAAACTCTGTCCAAATTTATTCGGAGTCACCTCCTTTGTCTGGTTATTCACCCATGTTCCATCCGTTGTGGTATAGGACTCCTGTCTTGGTTCATCCGAACTGCCTGCCGGATATAACACTGACGGATTGTCTGTTTCTATCACCACATCATACGTATCGGAATCAATATTCTTCAACTCTGCCATAACATCAAAATAAAACGGAAACGCTTTTGTATCCGAAGATACTTGTAATCTTTGAATATTCTCCTTTCCATCTACGGTCAGAGGATTCTCTCTCTCAAAATCACTATAAACGCTTACATCCAACGGAACCACATCGACCACAATATTGTACGTTGCAACAACATCGGATGCCTGAATGGTTACCGGCTCATTCTTTGCATCATATGCACAATCAAACGACAAACTACCAATCACACTAAGATCAATCGGCTTCTCTGTTGCCTTCTTGCCAATAACCGCAAGCGTATCAACTTCTTTGCCGTTATCCGTACGTCTGACTGACATCGTTTCCTCGAGCGGATTGAAATAGTCCGGCTCTGTGATCCGATAATTACTATTATCATCTACAGACCTTCTGCCCCAATAATACCCATCCTTTAACTTTGCACTGACAAGAAGATGCTCTTTTACCGATGCATTCACATCTGCATTTTTCGTAATATCTCCTACCAGAATATAATCCCATTCCGAATTGCCAGCCTCGCTAATGTAATACGGAAGATTGATGGATTTTCCCAATGGTACTACTGTTTTCTGTGGCGTATTTACAACAATCGAAATCTTATCTCCATTTGCAGTATATTCCCTATCTTGTCCACTTTTCTGATAATACGAATAAAACACACGGTTATTTAAAGTAGTCGTTGAGGCAATTGTCAGTTCTTTCAATTCTTTGCATCCTGCCAATGCATCCTGATCTACGTATAGCACTTCCTCTCCAAAAACAACTTTTTCCAACTCTCTGCATCCGAAAAACGTTCTGCTTTGAATCGTCTGAACTTTTGTGTTCGCAATTGTTATATTTTTCACCAATGTACCGGAAAATACATTTGTACCTATCATTTCAAGATTCTCTGCTTTCGAGAAATCAATCTTTGTAACACCGGCGTTATAAAAAGCATTTCCGCCAATTGTCTTTAGTTGGGAACCGAATCGCACCTCTCCAATCTTTGCATCTTCTTGAAATGCACCCACACCAATCGTTACCAGATTATCCGACAGTCCCTTCTTCGTCAGATTCAGTTCCGGGCAGGCCTTAAATGCATCCGTCCCAATTGTCTCTACCTTTCCAAAGTCAACCTCCTCTAACATCTCACACTCATAAAAACATCTTATTCCTATCTCTTTTAAAGAGTCCGGAAAAACGATTTTCTTTAATCCAATATTCTCTTGCACTTTGATCCCCGAGCCATTGTCTACCCATATGATTCCTTTGCACCGTCGAAATGCACTTTCCCCCAGACTGACTGCACTGCCCAGATCGACAATCCCCCCATCGTCTCCTAACGACACATTATGATAAAAAGTTTCCTTTCCTACTATCAGTTCCACATCCGGTGATGTTATAGGTAATTTTACACTTTTCAGACTGGTACATTCATAAAATACTCCATTTTCCTTATTGCCACCTGTAAGGGTACCGGAGCCCAGCTCCTTCAAAGATGAATATCCGGATAAATCTGCTGAAACAATCCTTGAATCTGCAAACAGCCCTTTCCCCAAAGACTCCACATAATCCCCTTTTGGAAGTACATCTTCTGCTTTTTCGATATTCGGGCAAGCCGCAAACATCCTGACCGGAATCGTCGTCCATCGATTCTTTCCGGTAGTATCCGCCTCCCAGACAACTTTTCTCACAGCTGTTCCTGCAAAAACCTCCGGCTGATTGTCGTTATAAAAATAATCCGGTATAAAGATCTGTCCATCTTTTCCTCCAGGGATTTTCATGGTATCAAAGTTTTGCTGCACACCAAAGACTGCCGTACTTAATAATACCCTGTCATTCTCCATTTCTGCGGGCAGAATTACACTCTGCAATTTGGGTCTCAGATAACCGATTGTGTCATAAGCCGCTTTTGATGACGGATAAATGGGTAATTGTGAATTTTTTTCCGGTTCTTCCGGTTCAATCACCGTATCCGCATATGCATATGCTCCGCTTCCAATCTCCTTTAACGCTGTGTATTTTGTCAAATCCAGATTGACGAACTGATTGCCCATAAATGCCAGTGCACCTATTTTTGTAATTCCAATCGCACTGTCATCTCCAACATGAAATGTCTCCAACGGAGCACCATAAAAGAAATGTCTTGGTATTTCCGTAATCTGTTTTGGAAGGGTGGCCTCTTTCAAGGAATTGCAAAATTGAAATACTTTGATTCCCAATTTCGGACATTTCCCTTCTTCCGTTTCCTGAATCGTTATCTCTTTGAGACCGGAACAAAGATAAAAAGCTCCCTGATCAATATTCTTAATTGTTGCAGGCAACACATTCTTTTCTCCAATCGCACTTTTGATATTCTCAAGAGCGACATCGTTATAGAACGCAGACGTTCCAATATGCAGGCTCTCCTCTGCATTTTTGTTCTCAGGAAGAAGAATGGAAGTCACTTTCATATTACCGGCAAATGCTTCTACATGAATATATCGTTCTGCATTTTCTTCCGTTGAAGATTCCCATGTAATCGTCTTAATATTAGACCGTTTGCTCAAATCACTTGCACTAGTTGTATCATAACTCGGAAAATAAAAAGCTCGTCCTCCGATTGCTTTTACCGACGCTGGAATATTGACTCTTGTTAAACTGGTACAATTTGTAAAAACTTCACTTCCATAATATTTCTGTCCGTTCTTATACCACTTCTCGTGAGTTTCCGGATCAAATTCCGCCACATCTTCCGAATCGCCACCGACCGGCAAAGAGGCAATATATTGCGAATTACTCTTGGAAATCGGATATTTATACGTACTGAGTTTTTGCAATTTTTCATAACCGATGGTCTCTAACCGGTTCATCTTTAACAGAAAATCCGTATTCTCAATGGCTGTTGAACGGAACGCACAGTCTCCGATCTCTTTGACACTACAATTACCCGACGCATCCTGACGCTGCGTTATGTTTGCTAATGCCGTACAACCATCAAATAAATAGTCCGGAATCTTAGGTAAACCGGATGGCAATTCCACACTCTTCATCTCCACATTACCATAAAAGCATCCATCTCCGACCTTTTCAATATACTCCGGCAACAGGATACCCGTTTTTTTGGCATTTGTCGACTCATAAATTGCAGTGATCCCGGTCTTTGCAAATACCCGCTTTCCAAGAGAAAGCCCGGTTTCATCCGCCTTTGCCGGCAAAATCACTTCTGTCAGCTCTGCTGCCGACTCAAACGCAGAGTCTTCTATCGTCTGTAATTCTTTACACATGGAAAGATCCATCTTTTCTAAATTGGTACACTCAAAAAATGCCTTGGGCAAAATACGCTCTATAGTGGATGGTAATATAATTGATGAAAACCCGCATTTTGCAAATTCTTCTTCTGGAATCGTTGTCACACCTGTAAGTGCACTGAGATTAATCATCTTAGCATTTTTTGCATTTCCTAACCCCTTGATGCTTTGAATCCGATCCACATCTTCCAAGCCGGAAAAATCCAATTTTCCGGAATAATCCTGAAACTGTTCACAGGTAAAATTGTCCTCTGTTACCTTCTCCGTTGTGCTTTGATTATAAATATCAATCACTGCCTTACAGAGGATACTGTCTTCGATCAGATCCTTCACCAAACCCGTTTCATTTTCAAGTTTGACCTGTAACATCTCCTCCATCAGTTCTTCCGTTTCCTGTTCTCCACCTGCAAATCGTATCACATTCTCTTCTTTACCGGCTGCCAGAACACTTGTACCTGTGTTGACAGAACACAACACAAGAGACGTTGCCAGTGTTAAAGCAAATGCGTTTAACGTCTTTCGCTTCATAATTTCCCCCTCCTTATGTACTTTTTGCCATTATACCTCCGGTGTTAACGCTAAAATAATCGTTCCCGTTTAAACATCAACTTTTCATTTTTATTACCCCGTTTTACTTTCTGTTATCACCAAAAATCCTCACTTTATAAATTTATCATAATACAATCCATATCCAAATGCAACTTCCTTTTGGATTTGAATTTATACATTAAAAAGGTTACTGTTCAGACGCGCGCCACCGAGTGAACTGTAACTTAAAAAGCAGATACCGGTCTCCAAATTTACGGCATATTTTTGCAAAAACCATACAAACACCCTTCGTTTTCTGATAACAAAAAGAGCACAGACTCATCCTGAATCTGTACTCTCCTTTACCTGCATGTATGTTGCATCTTCAAGCGGGATGCTACCTGAACTATTACGACTCTATTGTAACTGTTTCAGACGCTCTTCCACCTGAGCCAGCATATTCGTATATTTCTCCAGCTTACCCTTTTCTTCTTCAATCTTGGCAGCCGGTGCTTTTCCTACAAAGTTCGGATTATTGAGCATTCCATTGCAACGCTTGATCTCGCCCTCTAATCGCTTCTGTTCTTTGGTCAGACGCTCAATTTCCTTCTCAATATCCACCAGTTCTGCAAACGGAATGTAAACGGTCGCATCTTTGATCACAGTAGAAACAGCATCATCGCCAATGCCCGACTTGTCATTTTGTACGTATACTTCACTGGCATAACCTAACGTTGCAAAGAATACTTTCGCATCCTCAAATATGCTGCGAACCTCTTCTTTATCCGATACAACATAAACCGTTGCCTTCCTGCTCGGTGCTACATTCATCTCTGCACGCAGGTTACGGATACTCCGGACTGCTTCTTTGATTGCATCCACAGCCGCTTCATCTGCAGCAAAGTTCCACTCTTCTTTCCATTCCGGCCATGCAGAAATCATGATTGATTCCTCTTCTTCCTGCAGATTACAGAAAATCTCTTCTGTAACAAATGGCATATATGGATGAAGAAGTTTTAAAGCATTGATCAGTACTGTCTTAAGAGTCCATAATGCGGCTCCCTTTGTCTCATCTTCATCACTATATAATCTTGGTTTTACCATCTCAATATACCAGTCACAGAACTCTTCCCAAATAAAATCATATACCTTGGACGCTGCAATACCAAGCTCGAATTTATCCAGATTCTCCGTCATATCTTTTGCAAGGGTATTTACCTTGGATAAGATCCAGCGGTCCGCCAACGTCAATTGATCAAGACTGACTTCTTTCTCCTCTGCCTTTTCAATGTTCATCATAATGAAACGGGAAGCGTTCCATACTTTATTTGCAAAGTTTCGGCTGGCTTCCACTCTTTCCCAATAGAAACGCATATCATTTCCCGGTGCATTTCCGGTGATCAGGGTAAAGCGAAGTGCATCTGCACCATACTTGTCAATAACCTCTAACGGATCAATTCCATTTCCTAATGACTTGGACATTTTTCTACCCTGGTCATCTCTTACCAGACCATGGAATAATACCGTATGGAATGGTAACTTTTCCGTCTGTTCCAAAGAAGAGAACACCATACGGATCACCCAGAAGAAAATAATATCATATCCGGTTACCAATACATCCGTTGGGAAGAAATAATCCAACTCCTCGGTCTTCTCCGGCCAACCCAATGTAGAAAACGGCCACAGTGCTGACGAAAACCATGTATCCAGCGTATCCGGATCCTGCTCGATCCTGGTGGACTGACATTTCGGGCAGGTACATACCTTCTCTTTGGATACCGTAATCTCTCCGCATTCCTGACAATAATATGCAGGAATCCGATGTCCCCACCAAAGCTGACGGGATATACACCAGTCACGGATATTTTCCAACCAATTATAATAGGTCTTATTCATTCTCTCCGGAATCAGCTTTAACTCACCGGATTTCACTGCCTCCAATGCCGGTTTTGCCATTTCCTCCATCTTCACGAACCACTGCGGTTTGATCATCGGTTCCACCGTGGTCTTACAACGGTCATGGGTTCCTACGTTATGGCTGTGTGGAACCACCTTCACGAGCAGGCCTTGCTCTTTCAGGTCTTCTACCATTGCTTTTCTGGCTTCATAGCGATCCATTCCGGCATACTTGCCGCCAAGAGAATTGATGGTTGCATCATCATTCATGATATTGATCTCTTCCAAATTATGGCGTTTGCCCACCTCAAAATCATTCGGGTCATGGGCAGGTGTGATCTTCACACAACCGGTTCCAAACTCTTTATCTACATAGGAATCTGCAATCACCGGAATCTCCCTGTCTGTTAATG
>CAJOPP010000171.1 GCA_905236365.1 uncultured Lachnospiraceae bacterium | reverse complement strand
CAAACAGGAATTTCAAGAGAACTCTAGTAATTCTTTGTGTGATGTGCTATGATGAAGCCGTAAAAGACAAACTGATTAGAATATGGCTGTTGCAGGGAAGGCAACAGGGAAAGGTCGTGATAAGCATGGCATACGAAGATTATATGAAAGCACAAAAAATGGCTCTAAAGGCATTCAAATCCTCCACTGCAAAGGGACAATATCCTTATCTACCTGTTTTAGACGAGATTTTATCTCATGTCGATACAGAAGGTGAGGTTTATCTTGGTGTTGTAAACATTCCTTTGAATCAGGTTGTGGGCACAAGTACCTATGGTCGAACCCAGGCATTTGCATCCAATTTTATGCCGATTTTAAATTATGGAAGTGAATTCTCGGCAAAATGGTCTCGTTTAGTAGATGCACAGATTGACGAGGGAATTCATGATGCAATCAAAGTCTACGAATATATGAATAAATATTATGTAGTAGAGGGAAATAAGCGGGTCAGCGTTTTGAAATATTTTGATGCTCCTACAATTGCTGCTGAAGTAACCAGAAAAGTTCCAAAGCGAAGTGATGATTTGGAAAATCAAATTTATTATGAATTTATGGATTTTTATAAAGTTACAAAAATCAATTATCTTCAGCTTTCCAAATTAGGCAGCTACTCCAAATTACTAGAAGCTGTCGGAAAGAATCCTTCGGAAACATGGACCGAGGATGAGTGTAGAGACTTTTCCTCTTTTCATGCTGTTTTTCAGAAAGCATTCAATGAAAAAGGAGGCACAAAATTAAGAAACATTACATGCGGTGACGCATTACTCTTCTACCTGTCACTTTATCCATATAAGCAGGCAAAAGATATGCGAAATGCTGAAATCAAAAGCAATTTAGACAAAATTTGGTCTGAGATTATTCTTCTCGGTGAAGATGACAGCGTGGAATTATTAATGAATCCAACAGAAGAGACCAACCTTGTTGATTCTGTTCTCAACATCATTAAACCAAATAAGAAAAAAGAAGTGGCCTTTGTCTATGATAAAGATCCATCTATTTCTGACTGGATCTATAGCCATGAATTGGGACGACTTCATTTGGAGGAAGTTTTAGGAACTGAAATCGAAACAAAAGCTTTCATTGCAAATACCGAAGATGATGCGGAAGTTGTTTTAGAACAGATTTGCAAAGATGGGTACGATATCATCTTTACAGTAACTCCAAAATTAATTAAAGCATGTCTGAAAGTAGCTGTTTCCTATCCAAACGTTAAGATTTTAAACTGTGCATTAAATTCCTCACATCCTACTGTCCGTACTTATTATACCCGTATGTACGAAGCAAAATTCCTAACGGGAATGATAGCCGGTGCCATGTGCTCAAACAATAAGATTGGTTACGTTGCTGATTACCCAATCTATGGTACCACTGCCAATATTAACGCATTTGCTCTAGGTGCAAAAATGGTAAACCCCCGGGCAAAAGTATATCTTGCCTGGTCTACTTTAAAAGATTTCGATATTGACAACTATTTTAAAGAGGAAGAAATTACTTATATATCCGCCCAGGATATGATAACTCCACAAAGTGATGAACGTCAATTCGGTCTTTATGCCGAAAAAAAAGATTCCAAGAAAAACCTTGCCATGTCTATCTATCATTGGGGAGCTTTTTACGAAGAACTGATCAACAGCATTGAACGCGGTTCCTGGAAAGTAGAGGATTCCGGAGATAGTAAAGCATTAAATTACTGGTGGGGCTTATCTGCCGGAGTAATTGATGTCATATGTTCCAACAACCTTCCAATAGGCACTACCAAGCTGGTAAATCTTATGAAACATTCCATATCCACGGGAAGCTTTCATCCATTTACCGGTCCTTTGATTGATCAGGAAGGAACCTGCCGTCTTGATGATACCGAGATATTAAAACCGGAAGATATCATGACAATGGACTGGTTAGTAGACAATGTGATAGGCTCAATTCCAACCATAGACAATCTATATGATGATGCCAAACCAGTCGTTCAACTGAGAGGTTTAAATACTACCAGTGATAAAGGGGGAACATCTTTGCTATGAATATACTTGTACTTGCCGATGAAGAATCCAAGTACCTCTGGGATTACTTTGAAAAAAGTAAACTGGACGATATTGATTTAATTATTTCCTGCGGAGATTTAAAGCCGCAATATCTCTCTTTCCTTGCAACCTGCGGTAAAGCACCTGTCTTATATGTACATGGGAATCATGATGCCAAATATGAGCACACCCCACCGGAAGGCTGTATCTGCATTGAGGATAAAATCTATGTATACAAAGGAATAAGAATTTTGGGTCTTGGAGGATCACAACTTTATAATTACGGTTCCCATCAATATACGGAAAAAGAAATGAAAGCACGCGTTCGTAAACTTTTTTGGAAACTGAAATTCCATAAAGGATTTGATATTCTGGTCACACATTCTCCTGCAAAAGGATTTAATGACGGAGATGATCTTCCACATATGGGGTTTCAAGTATTTCGTGATCTGCTGGACAAATATAAACCCAAATACTTTCTCCATGGTCATGTACATTTAAACTATAATTGGCACCAGCAGCGGGAATGTATGTATCATAACCATACGACCGTGATTAATGCATATGAACGGTATACTTTTAAATATTAAAGTATCGTTTTCCTACACGTTACTGAACTGTTCACATCCAATGTCTTGATGTCGGGGTCAGTACAATATAGAAAAACATCCTCTTGATAACAATTTCCATTAATTAAGCCCCTGCAACAACCTGCTGCGGGGGCTTAATTATTCTACTTCATATTCAAAATATTTTTCTTATACATAGAATAGTAAATCTTCATACTGAGGGAATGGCCAATATGCCTTATCTACCAATCCTTCCAACTTGTCTGCCGGTTCTCTTACCTCAGCCATTGCTGTAAATACTTCATCATGGAAACATCTTGCCGCTTTTTCCATATCCTCTTCAAGGCTTAATGCCTTTGCATCTACTGCCTCTAATTTGTCAACGGCAGCTGTCAGTGCTTTCAATTCTACTGCAATATCCTGTAAAATACCTTCCTGCACACTTGTGTCCACGCCAACTGCTTTTAAGTCATTCACACCTTTTGCGGTGTCAGCTGAGTATTTCATAACTGCCGGAATAATCTGTTTCTTTGCCATATCTAACATTGTCTTTGCTTCAATGTTAATCTGCTTTGCATAGTTCTCATAGTAAATCTCTGCACGGGATTCCAACTCTGCCTTACTTAAGATTCCAAACTTCTCAAACATTGCAATGTTATCTTCATCCTTAAATGCTCCAACCGCATCTACAAGACACTTAATATTTGGAAGACCTCTTCTCTCAGCTTCTTCTACCCATTCTTCTGAATAACCGTTACCATTAAAGATAATTCTCTTATGCTTCGCAATCAGTTCTTTAATCTTATCATGAACTGCCATATCAAAATTATCTGCTTTCTCTAACTCATCTGCAATTTCACAAAGAGAGTCTGCAACTATTGTATTCAGGATAATATTCGGAGTAGCAATGGACTGTGTAGAACCGACCATACGGAACTCGAACTTATTACCGGTAAAGGCAAACGGTGATGTACGGTTACGATCGGTCGCATCCTGTAAGAATGATGGAAGTGTCGTAACACCTGACTCGTAAGTCTTTCCCTGTAAAGAACTAGTTGCTTCACCCGTCGTATCTAACTGCTTTAACACATCATCCAGCTGCTCGCCTAAATATACGGAAATAATAGCAGGTGGTGCTTCGTTCGCACCCAATCTGTGATCATTTCCAGCAGAGGATGCAGACAATCTTAACAAATCTGCATGCTCATCTACTGCTTTCAAGATTGCTGTTAAGAATAATAAGAATTGCACATTCTCATGTGGTGTCTTCCCCGGTTCTAAGAGGTTCAATCCATCATCGGTTCCCATAGACCAATTATTGTGCTTACCGGAACCATTTACCCCTGCAAACGGCTTTTCATGTAACAGACATGCCAGGTCATGACGATCTGCCACTCTCTTCATAGACTCCATTACCAATTGGTTATGATCCGTTCCAACATTGGTGGTTCCATAAATCGGAGCTAACTCATGCTGACAAGGAGCAACCTCATTATGTTGTGTCTTGGCACTGATTCCCAACTTCCATAATTCAATATTCAAATCATTCATATAAGAAAGAACTCTCTCTCTTACAGTTCCAAAATAGTGATCATCTAATTCCTGTCCTTTTGGAGGCATTGCACCAAACAAAGTACGTCCGGTAAAAATGAGATCTTTCCGTTTTGCATAATCTGCTTTATCCACCAGGAAATATTCCTGTTCCGGCCCTACCGAAGTCGTAACCTTTGTTGATGTAGTATTGCCAAATAATCTTAAGATACGAAGTGCCTGTACATTTACTGCTTCCATAGAACGAAGTAATGGAATCTTCTTATCCAATGCCTCTCCCGTATAGGAAGAAAATGCAGTTGGAATACAAAGAATTGTACTTCCATCAGGAGATTCCTTAATAAATGCCGGTGATGTACAATCCCATGCAGTATAACCTCTTGCCTCATTGGTTGCACGAAGACCGCCGGAAGGGAAAGAAGAAGCATCCGGCTCACCTTTGATCAACTCTTTACCCGAAAACTCCATTAATACCTTACCGTCAGCAGTTGGATTGATAAAAGAATCATGCTTTTCAGCAGTAATCCCTGTCATCGGCTGGAACCAGTGTGTATAGTGAGTAGCACCTTTTTCAATCGCCCAGTCCTTCATTGCATTTGCTACAGTATCAGCAATTGCAGGATTCAACTCTTCGCCTAACTCAATTGTCTTCTTAAGCTCTTTATACACTGCCTTTGGTAAACGCTCTCTCATCACTGCGTCGTTAAATACATTAGAGCCAAAGATCTCTACTACATCAATTTTTTCACTCATACAATAATACTTCCTTTCCTCTTGATTTACTTGCAAACACAACTATCCTCCTATTAACAAATAAAGGGTATCCTCCTAATGAGAACACCCTTGTCCTTAGCTGTATATTTGCTTTCGATAATTGTAATATAAACTACTCTGTAAAAAAAATCAAGTCTTTTTTTTTATTTTAACTCAATTTCTTCATTTTGACTTAAATTTTGAAAGTTTCAATGCTGATTTTGTGAAAAATCACATATCAATACTTAATTTACAAAAGCAGTGCGCCTGTCCCCGACCGACTGTGTTTTTCCATCCCCCCCGCTATAGCTTGTAGATGGAAAATTTCTCCGACTGAGTTAAACCGAACCTCAATTTCTCCTTAAAATTCCAGTGTTGCACTTAACTCCACACCCAGTTTTCGTAATGTACAATCCAGTGCCTGCAAAGTTTCCTGCATATTTTTCTCCGTGCAATTATATCCCATATGTCCAATTCGGATCACTTCTCCTGCCATAACATCAAATGAGCCGGCCAGCATTATGTTATGCTCCTCTTGCATGACTCGTAAAATCTCTGCTGCAGTCACACCTCCCGGTATTGAAAACACCGTAACGATATTGGAATATCCATTTTCGGCATATAAATGTAATCCTGCCCGTTCTAATGCTGCTCTGGTTCTTGCTGCAATCTCTTCATGCCGTTTCAGAAAATCAGGATCTGCTTTTATATTCTCCAAAGCCTGTCTTAAACCAT
>CAJOPP010000170.1 GCA_905236365.1 uncultured Lachnospiraceae bacterium | reverse complement strand
CTTTTGAATCCGTTGGTAGGGTAGGTATTACAGCAGGGGCATCTACCCCTAATCAAATTATTAAGGAGGTTCATGGTAGCATGGCAGAAGATTTTGGACAAATGTTTGAAGCTAGTTTGGCAGATGAGAGCAGAATTAGCAATGGAAAGATTGTAAAGGGGACCGTTATTGACGTGAAGGATGATGAGATTATCCTGAACATCAATTATAAGGCAGACGGTGTCATTACAAAGAGTGAATATTCCAACGATCAGAATATTTCATTAAAGGATAAGGTTCAGCTTGGTGAGACAATCGAAGCGAAGGTTATTAAGACGAACGACGGTGATGGACAGGTGCTTTTATCTGTTAAGCGTGTAGCAGCAGAGAAAGCGAACGAGAAGTTGGAAGAAGCTTTCAATAACGAAGAGGTGTTAAAGGGCGTTGTTACTCAGGTTCTTGATGGTGGTTTGAGTGTAACAGTTGAAGAAGCACGAGTATTTATTCCGGCAAGTCTTGTATCGGATACTTATGAGAAGGATTTAACAAAGTATAAGGATCAGGAGATTGAATTTAAGATTACAGAGTTTAATCCTCGTAAGAGAAGAATTATCGGTAACCGTAAGATGTTGATTGAAGCTGAGAAGAAGGCAGCAAAAGAAGCATTGTTTGCAAGAATCAACGTAGGAGATACCGTAGAAGGAAAAGTAAAGAATGTAACAGATTTTGGTGCATTTATTGATTTGGGTGGTGCTGATGGATTACTTCATATTTCTGAAATGTCCTGGGGCAGAGTAGATAATCCTAAGAAGCTTTTCAATGTAGGAGATGAGGTGAAGGCATTCATCAAAGATATTCAAGGTGAGAAGATTGCATTGAGTCTTAAGTTTGAAGAGTCTAATCCTTGGCTTACCGCAGCAGACAAATATGCAGTTGGTAATGTTGTAACCGGTAGAGTTGCAAGAATGACAGATTTTGGTGCATTTGTAGAGTTAGAGCCGGGTGTTGATGCGTTATTGCATGTATCCCAGATTACAAAAGAGCATATTGAGAAGCCATCTAGTGTTCTATCTGTTAATCAGGAAGTAGAAGTGAAGGTGGTAGATTTCAAGTTAGATGAGAAGAAGATTAGTCTTAGTATGAAAGCATTGCTTCCGGATGATACAGAGGAAGAAGTTCCTGCTGAGGAGAATGGTTCAACAGAAGAGACAGTTTCTGCTGATGAAGAAGTTACAACAGAAGAGACAGTTTCTGCTGATGAAGAAGTTTCTAACGAAGAATAATGTAATATCAAATCTCGTCTTAGATTGTACTAAGGCGAGATTTCTTTTATTATACCGAATATTTTTATATTAATTTTTGATAAAAATTATTTGATGTACCAGGATGGAAATCAAATATGGGGGGATTGTTATGGGATACGATTATGAGAATTTCAAAAAAGATATCTACAAATTAACCAATATTAATTTATCACTATATAAAGAGCGGCAGATGAAGAGGCGGATAGAGACGCTTATGACCAGATTAGGCTTCAAGAATTTCGAAGACTATTATCAGGGAATTAAGAAGGACGAAAAATTACTTCGTTCTTTTGTAAGTTATTTAACCATTAACGTTTCTGAGTTTTATCGTAATCCGAATCAATGGGAAGTGTTTGAAAAGAGAATGATTCCCTATTTGCAGAAAAATTTTGGTAGTCGGCTGAATATTTGGAGTGCTGCCTGTTCTACCGGTGATGAACCGTATACGATAGCGATGATTTTATCGAGATACCTGCCACTCAATAAGATACATATTCATGCAACAGATATTGATGATGATGTGTTACAGTTTGCAAAAGATGGATTTTATGCTACACGAAGTCTGGAACGTTTACCAAAAGATTTGTTGGATAAACATTTTGAAAAACAGGATGGGGGATATCAGATTAAGGATGATATCAAAGCATGTGTGGAATTCAAAAAACATAACCTGTTGGAGGATCAGTATCCGTCCGGAATGCATATGATAGTGTGTCGTAATGTAGTGATTTATTTTACGGAGGAGGCAAAAGATCAGGTATATCGTCAGTTTAATAAAGCACTTGTTCAAGGCGGGGTATTATTTATCGGAAGTACGGAACAGATTATCCATTCAAAAGAACTAGGATTTGATGCAACAGATTCTTTCTTTTATCAGAAGATATAGAGTATTTTCTTACGGACAGGAATGCTTTGATTGATGAAAATTTTATAAAACACAAATGGCAGAGAGCATATGCATACCCTTTAGATCATAGGAAAATCTGAAGGGTATTTTTTATATATTCTTTTTGTATCATGTCATCACTACTTTGAAAACTTTCTAACGTTTGATAAGATTTTTTATCAGAACAATGATCTTTATAAAACTTTGGAAGATTTGGGACAAAATAAGGGATAAAATAGTCCTGTTTTTTGATGTAGCAGGTGTCTTTTTTTGCCTTTTCGCGATGATCCGGGTCGACAAATCTTGCTACGCTTTTATGGATTGCCATATCCTCATCCGGAAGATAATAGTAATTTTTATAGTCCGGAAAATAATGTTTGAGGGTTCCCTGGATAATGGGAATATACAAGGTAGCCTGTGTGTCAATTCCGTTTAAATAGATCTGGTCTTTTGACAGAGAGATTCGATTTGGCAGGCTGGCAAAGAAATCAAATGAAAAAGAAATACTCATTCCTTTTTCATCAATCTTCGTTTCAAGGGTCAAAATATCCAGTGCCTCGAAGAATGCTTTATAGTTTAAAATCTTACTGATCTGAGGCATTCCGAGCAAATCGTCATGATTATGTAACAGTAGAAGCTCTTCTGTTTTCTGATCTGGTTTTGCCACATACTTTTGATACATGTGAATTAATTCTTTTCCCGAATAGTTATCCTGTCGTTTGATTCCGAGATATTGTTCGATGGAAATCTGTTTCATGTTGTCAATTCCAAAAATTTTTTGATAGGAGCGGATTTCTTTATATATGTCAATCTGAATTAAATTCTGGTCAGCGACAAAGGGAACTTCTAATAATTCTGCTTTTTGTTTCAAATAGGGAAGATCAAAACCGAGCCCGTTAAAATGTACTAAATGTGTAAAATTTCTGCTAAATATATCAAATGTAGCAAGGATTTCCTTTTCACTATAACCGTCTTCATTAAACCATTGCTGAATTTTTATGGTATCTTCATCAAACCACAGCGCTCCAATCAAATAAAGTGTTGTATTTTTGGGAGCAAATCCTGTTGTCTCAATATCAAAAAACAAAAGTTTGTCTTTCTTATTAAAGTACTCAAAATATGATGGAAAAAAGATATTCGAATCACTGCATTTTTGTTCGTATGTTATTACCTTCATAGTATGTCTCCTGAATAAAAATATTAGTTACAGTTCGCTCGTTAGCCAGTAAACAGTCACAATATTACTAAAAATTGTAAAACTATTTCATTCTATCATAGCATAATATGAAAGAATGTGCTATAATATATTGATTCATGCGATTTATTATCGTTACAGTTTGGTTTCAATTTCATGATGTCGGGGTCAAAACTTTGCTTAACAAAGTAAACCCAAAATGCATAGTTTTTCCTCCAACATCATGTCATTAACTTAAGCCTTCCGCTTATCACTTGACTGTAACTCATTATCAAAAGGAGCGAGAGTTCCGATGTTGACCGAAAGATAGCATGCAGGATATCCGGTTGAACATATGGAACATAAAGGAAATTTCAATGATAGGATATATAAAAGGAACAGTAGAGGGGATTCAGACAGATAGTGTTCTGGTAGAAAATCAGGGAATTGGTTACCGCATTTTTACTTCCGGATTGGCAATTAATGAGATTGGTACGATTCATCAGCAGGTTCAGTTGTTTACTTATTTACATGTAAGAGAAAATGAAATGTCATTATTTGGATTTCCGACAACCGAGGAATTGGATACATTTAAGATGTTAATTAAGGTAAATGGAATTGGACCGAAAGCAGCACTTGCAATATTGTCGGTCCTTTCTGTCAGAGAACTGGCATTAGCAGTGGTGTCAGGGGATTCTAAAGCGATTGCCAAAGCAAATGGGATTGGGGCAAAGACTGCTGAAAAAATCATTATGGAGCTGAAGGACAAATTGACATTAGATGATTTCTTTGTGTCTGAGGATTCATCCGATATGCCGAATCATTCTCCGGGGTCTGAGGATAGCATTCAGGATACCGTGCTTGCTTTGGTCAGCCTGGGGTATTCTGATTTTGAAGCATTGCGTGCTATCAAACAGATTCCGGAAGCAGAGACGATGGATTCGGGAGAATTGTTAAAAGCAGCACTTAAAAAAATGATGTAATGATATAGGTTAGAGTGTGGAGTAGTATGATAGACAGAATGATAAGTACCCAGATTTTACCAGAGGATGTTAAGATTGAGAATAATCTTCGACCAACCCTGTTAAAAGATTATATTGGGCAGGAAAAAGCAAAAAACAATTTAAAAATATTTATCGAAGCAGCAAAGAACCGGGGCGAAGCACTTGATCATGTATTGCTCTATGGACCTCCGGGGCTTGGAAAAACAACAATGGCATCCATTATTGCTAATGAGATGGAGAGTCATCTGAAGATCACCTCCGGTCCGGCAATTGAAAAGCCGGGAGAATTGGCGGCAATTCTTAATAATCTCAATGAAAATGATGTGTTATTTATTGATGAGATTCATCGTTTAAACCGTCAGGTGGAGGAAGTTCTCTATCCGGCAATGGAAGATTTTGCCATTGACGTTATGATTGGAAAAGGACAGGCGGCAAGAAGCATCCGGCTGGATCTTCCGCATTTTACATTGGTAGGTGCAACTACGAGAGCAGGAATGCTTACGGCACCCCTTAGAGATCGTTTTGGGGTTGTTAATCGTTTGGAATTCTATACCAAGGAAGAACTTGCAAAGATTGTTATGCGCTCTGCGGATGTTTTGGAGGTGACCATAGACGAAGCCGGTGCTTTAGAAATCGCAAAGCGTTCCAGAGGAACCCCAAGACTTGCAAACCGTCTATTAAAAAGAGTCAGGGATATCGCTGAGGTTTCATATGACGGACATATCAGTGAAGAGGTTGCTAAGAAGGCATTAGACCGGTTAGAAGTCGATTCTTTTGGATTAGATCAGGTTGATCGCAATATTATTCTGACTATGATAGAGAAGTTTAATGGCAAGCCGGTGGGACTTGACACACTGGCGGCGGCAATCGGAGAAGATTCCGGAACGATTGAAGATGTATATGAGCCGTATCTGATTCAGAATGGGCTTCTGTCAAGAACACCAAGAGGAAGAGTTGCAACCGAAACCGCATATAAGCATTTTGGATTGGACTATTTACGCAAGGAGGAATAGTGATATGGCAGAAAAAAATGATATTCAAGTAGTGATCAATGGGCGAATTTATAATTTAAGCGGATATGAAGATACAGATTATTTACAGGAAGTTGCCAATTATATGAACAGTAAAATTGCAGAATGCAAAACTTCTGATGGGTTTCAAAGAATGAGCCCGGAGTATCAGAACATTCTGCTTGCCATTAATATTGCAGATGATTACTTTAAGGCAAAAAATCTGACAGGACAGCTTGCAGAACTGGATGACGAAAAAGAGAAGCAGATTTATGATTTACGACATGAGGTGATAGAGAAGCAGATAAAATATGAATCCTCTATGAAAATGGTGGAAGAATATAAAGAGCAGGTTAATCTTTTACAACGTAAAATCATTCAGTTAGAAGCAGAAAAAACAAGACAGGATACATAAGATGAGTTGAGGAACCTATTCATGAAACCAGAAATATTAGCCCCGGCAGGCTCAATAGAGGCTTTAAAAGCAGCAGTTCATGCAGGTGCCGATGCCGTTTATCTTGGTGGAGAACGGTTCGGTGCAAGAGCATATGCTGGTAATTTTGATGAGTCTGCCCTGATTAAAGCAATTGAATATTCGCATTTATATGGTGTTAAGGTCTATCTGACAATTAACACCTTATTTCGTAATGATGAGATTCGTCAGTTATTTGATTATCTGAGTCCATATTATGAAGCAGGCCTGGATGCTGTGATTGTTCAGGATCTGGGAGTGATGGATTATGTGCATCAGAACTTCCCTGATTTACCGATTCATGCATCTACGCAAATGACCATTACGACAAAGTATGCCTATAAGCTGCTGCAGAAGTATGGTGTAACAAGAATCGTACCGGCAAGAGAACTCTCCATTTCGGAGATTCGGAAATTAAAAGAAGATGCCGTGATACCGGAGGTCGAAGTTTTTGTACAGGGGGCACTTTGTTATTGTTATTCCGGACAATGTCTTATGAGCTCCATGTTAGGAGGAAGAAGCGGCAACCGGGGAAGATGTGCCCAGACTTGCAGACTGCCCTATACGGTCTTTGATCAGTCTGGAAAACAGATCAGGACAGGCGGTGAACATGTACTGAGTCCAAAGGATCTGTGTGGATTGGACATCGTGGAAGATTTAGTGGAGGCTGGAGTTGATTCGTTTAAAATCGAAGGACGAATGAAGAAGCCGGAATATGTGGCAGCCTGCGTTAGAGCATATCGCAATGTTGTTGACCTGTGGTATGACAAGAGGAATCCTTCTGATGATGGTAATGCTATGAACAGGAAAAGGAAAGCAGATGAATATGTTTCCGGTGCGACAGAAGTGTTAAAGAATCCCTCCATCGATTCGCAACAGGAGAAGATTACAGAAAAGGCAGAGTTAGAGATGATTGCTCATCAATATAAGCAGGAAATGGCAGAGGTCTTTAACCGGGGAGGATTTACGAAAGGTTATTTTTACCGGCATAATGGAAAAGAGATGATGTCCATAAAGAATCCGGGAAATGTTGGTGTTGCGATTGGAACAGTAGTGGATATCCGAAAGAATCAGATTTGTGTCAGGCTTGATCAAACGGTCTATAAAGGGGATATTCTGGTATTGGATGGGAAGAAACAGGAGATTACACTGACCAGTAATATTCAGGCTTCTGAAGGGGAGATTATTACTTTGAATGCACCCCGTATTCAGGAAATCAGAAAAAAGCAGACTGTCAGACGAATGTTGCAGTATCCGTTGATGAAAGAGTTGGAAGCTTATTTTACCACAGAAAAGAAAGTTCCAATCTGTGGGAAGATTGTATTAACGGAAGGAGAAACTGCTACCTTGACGTTAACGGCGGAGATTGGTGACCGGAAATATTCTGTTATGCAGTCCGGTGAATTGGTGCAAACGGCAGAACATCAACCTTTGACAGAGGAGATTGTAAAAGATAAGGTTGGTAAAATGGGAAATACACGGTATGAGTTTCATTCGTTGCAGATTATTCTTTCTTCCCATGCATTTTATTCGCTAAAAGCGTTGAAAGACTTGCGTCGTAGTGCATTAGCAGCTTTGGAAACTACGATTCTTGAAGCTGGCAGAAGGGTAAAACCTAAACCTGTGTTAAAAGAAACAGAGCAGGAAGGTGTTATATTCAAGCAACTGGATTCAGACAAGAACCGGTATCTGAAACAAATGTGTGTTATGTTGTCTTCGATGGAACAATATATGATTGTAAAACAGGAGAAACAGATTTCTGAAATTTATCTTGATTTGCAGTTTTTCTCAAAAGAAGCTATAATAGAGATTATAAAAGGGGAAAAAGAGCGAACCTGTTATGTAGTGCTTCCTCCGGTTTTACGAAGTGCTTTTGTGGAATCGGTTACACAGCTTCTTGCAGAGTTAATGAAAGATTCCACAATCTCTGTAGGTGTAGTTGTTCGAAATATAGATGAACTTGCATATTTAAAGCAAATCGAATATCATGGTAATATCGTTACAGATCATAGTCTGTATGTGATGAATGATTATGCTGTAAGATTTGTTCACAGCCTCTTTCCGGAGGCAAGAATTACACTTCCGGTAGAACTCAATCAAATGCAGTTGAAGACTCTTTTGGATACCGGGCAGGTATGTGAATTTCCGTTAACATTTGATAAGAATGAGACATTATCTGGTTCGCAGAACGGACACAATTTTGAGATTGAAGTTTATGGATATCAGCAGCTTATGGTCAGTGCACAGTGTCTTCAAAGCACATTATTACGGTGTGATCATAAAAATGCAGAGTTTGTAATGCGGGATCGGTACCACAAGAGCTTTTTCGTGACAAATATATGCAAATATTGTTATAGCCTGATTTATAACGGGGTACCGACTATATTATATGATTTGGTATCGAAGGATTTTCATTCGACACTGGCAAGTCGGTTACATTTTACCAGAGAATCACAAGAGGAGACAAAAACGATTCTGGATTCCTTTTTTTCCGGCAGAATACCGGAGGAAGAAAAGACCAGAGGACATTATCATCGTGGAGTAGAATAAATGGCGAGTATCATTATAAATTTATCAAAATATATTATATTGATTCTGATGTTGCTTTATACCTTGTCTTGTTTTACCGTTTTTCGACAGGGAAGCAAAGCGGAGCGGGAATCCAAATTAAATAAACAGATTGTCTATGTATTTTTGATACATTTTTTGTCTTATCTGACATTGGCACTCAGTAATATGGATGATATGGTTACAATTGTTATTTTTTATGGATTACAGATACTGGTTGCAACGGTCTATATGTATCTTTATCATTATATTTATCCGTATTCTTCCAGAGTGATTACTAATAATATGAATTTTTTATTGTTGATTGGGTATACGATGCTTACAAGACTGGATTTTTCCATGGCAAAAAAGCAGTTTGTCATTGCAACAGCGGCTATGCTTGTGGTTTCAGTGATACCATATATTATGGATCGATATAAAAACCTTCGGAATTATGGAATTGCTTATGGAATTGTTGGTATTATTGCACTTAGTTCGGTATTTGTGATTGGTGTAGAACAATTTGGTTCCAAGAACTGGATTTCTCTTTTTGGAGTGACACTGCAACCATCTGAATTGGTTAAGATACTGTTTGCCTTTTTTGTAGCCAGCATGTTGTCAAAGAGTAGATCTGTGAAGCAGGTAATGATCACAACAGGATTTGCATGTGTTCATATGGGGATTCTTGTATTGGAGAAGGATTTAGGGGCAGCACTTATTTTCTTTATAGTTTTTATCTGTATGATCTATATTGGAACCGGAAAGATATGGTATCTTCTGGCATTTATTGCCGGTGGTGCGGTGATGGCGGGCTTAGCATTTTTACTGTTTAAGGATAGATTGTTCGATCACGTTATGGTACGTGTTAACGTTTGGAAGGACCCGTGGGCTGATATCAGAGGAGACGGTTACCAGATTACCCAATCTTTGTTTGCGATTGGAAGCGGCGGCTATTTTGGAACGGGGTTGACCAAAGGCTCACCGGAACTGATTCCGGTAAGAGAAAGTGACTTTATCTTTTCTGCGATTGCAGAAGAGTTTGGAGTATTGTTTGCATTGGCATTGATCCTGGTATGTTTTAGCTGCTTTATCTGTTTTGTCAATATTGCAATGAAGGTGAGGAATCGCTTTTATAAAACGATGGCTTTTGGATTTGCAATCTGTTATATATTCCAGACATTTTTATCCATAGGAGGTGTAACAAAGTTTATTCCATCTACCGGTGTTACAATTCCTTTGGTCAGTTATGGAGGTAGCTCAGTGTTAAGTTCCCTTGTTATGTTTTCAATCATGCAGGGAATCAGTACAATTGAAAATAAAGAGGCAAAGAAAGTTGAAGAAGAAAGAAGAAGCATTGAAGAAGTCGCAGAAAAAGCGGAACAGGCATAAAAAGGAATTGGATATCAGTTTACTGACTCCGGAGCAACGAGATTTTTTAGAAAAAGAAGAGAAAATTGATAAGATTAATGAAAAAATGAACCGGCCTGTGATAGGCATTACGTATATATGTTCGTTTTTGATTTTTGGTCTGATTGCATATATCATGCATTTTATGATTGTAGAGAAGGACGAGGTGATTGCGAATGCGGCAAATACCAGACTGGATCGATATGCTGCGGATGTGATTCGGGGGGATATTGTAACGAGTGATGGAAAAGTTGTTGCAACGAATAATGGGGATGCAAGATATTATCCCTATGATCAATTATTTGCCCATGTAGTTGGATATTCCGGCTATACTAAGGCGGGAATCGAACTTGTTGGAAATTATCACCTGTTGGAAAGTCATGCGAATGCGGCAGAGAGAGTCATTCATACTCTGAGAGAGGAAAAAAATATAGGGGATACGGTGGTATCTACGTTAAATTATGAATTGCAACGGACGGCATATGATGCTCTAGGCTACGCAGATGGTGCAGTAGTGGTTATGGAACCGGATACGGGTAAGATTCTTGCGATGGTATCTAAACCGGACTTTAATCCCAACGAGATTGATGCGGTTTGGGAAGAGGCAAATAGTGGCAATTCTGACAGCTCAGTTTTACTGAACAGAGCAACACAGGGGCTTTATCCACCGGGTTCTACCTTTAAAATTCTAACGACTCTGAGTTTTATGCGGCAACAACCAGAAAAATACAAAGAGTATCATTATAATTGCTCGTTAGAAGAACAGACATTCAATAATGTAACAGTACATTGCTATGGAAGAAAAACACATGGAGAAGAGGATTTGTCACAGGCTCTTGCAAATTCCTGTAATCAGGCATATGCGGATATTGGTACACAGCTCAATGTAAATAAGTGGAGGGACACATTGGAGGATTTTCTCTTTAACAAATCTCTTCCGTATACAGATTCCAGTGCTACAAGCCGGTTTTGCCTGGACGGAAAGTCTGATAAAGGATATATTCCCCAGACTGCATTTGGGCAGGGAGATACGCTCATTTCCCCACTTCATAATGCACTGATCGTATCAACAATTGCAAACGGAGGGCTTATGATGAAGCCGTATCTGATTGACAGCATAGAAAACTATAAGGGAACAAGAATCAAAAAGTTTTCGCCATCCTCGTATGATACGTTAATGACTTCTGATGAGGTGGATACCCTGACTTCCTATATGCGAAAGGTTGTAACAGAGGGAACGGCTGCCAGTTATTTTGCCGGTGCCCAATATGAAGCGGCAGGCAAGACCGGAACTGCAGAATACGATAATGGGAATCATGATTATTCATGGTTTGTTGGTTTCAGTAATCCTGATCATCCGGATGTGGCGGTCAGCATTATAGTTGAGGAGTCAGATGTAAATGGAGTGAAAGCAAGTGCAGTGGCAAGGCAGATCTTTGATGCGTATTATGCAAATGGACTTGATCAGTAGTTAGCCGGACGCAAGAGTAGCTAAAGGGTGAAATATTACCTCATAATAACGTTACTTTTCAGACGCAATGTCATTTACTTAAGCCGGACGTTGCCGGATAT
>CAJOPP010000169.1 GCA_905236365.1 uncultured Lachnospiraceae bacterium | reverse complement strand
TGCGCGCCGGATTCGGATCAGCTTTAGCTGACAAATTCCTAACCGAATCCGTGCGCATCCTCGCGGAGCGTTTTAACTCAGTCGGAGAAATCCCCCACCTTCGCTGCCGCTTAGAGGTGGGGGATTTCTCCGACTGAGTTAAAAAACAATAACCTTTTTTAAGTCATTCCACACCACTGGAAACGAGTCTGCGATATTGACCATCTCTTTCCAATAAAGCTTGATGTGTTCCCTGTTCTATCACTTTTCCTTCATCCATTACATAGATTATATCACAACTTTTTATTGTTTGAAGACGATATGCGATCATGATCCAGGTCATGTCCTCTGAAAAATTTTCCAGTACTTTCTTAATCTGGTTTTCCGTTACAGTATCCAGATTGCTTGTCGCCTCGTCCATGATTATAACATCCGGTTTTCTTAACAATGCACGAACAATGGCAAGCCGTTGTTTTTGTCCTCCTGACAAATTATTTCCATTCTCCTCCAACATAGTATTGTATCCCATCGGAAGTTGTTCGATAAATGTATTCACACCTAATTGTTCACACATTTCTTGTATCTCTTCGTCCGTTATCTGCTCATCGCCTACTCTCAGATTGTTATAGATGGTATCCGAAAACAGAAAAATATCCTGTGAAATATATGCGATATGCTTCCGAAGAGAAACCGTCGAATACTCTGATATTTCTTTTCCATCAACCAGTATCCTTCCGTTTTCCGGATGATAAAATCCTAACAATAATTTTGCAAGTGTCGTCTTTCCACACCCGCTTTCGCCTACAATGGCGATTTTCCTGCCTTTCGGAAATGCCATATTCACATCCTTTAAAACCAGATTCCGATTGCCGTAACGAAAATCTATATCTTCAATCTGAATATCCCTGGATAAACTTTTTAATTCCTCTTTCTCTGTATTTTTCTGTTCTTTTTCCGCATTCAATACATCATTCAACCGTTCTGCTGCCACCATGGCTGTCTGTAATTCCGGCTGCAGATTGATCAGATTCGAAACCGGCGATAAAAAATACGAGAGCAGATAATAAAACACAAAGAGATCGGCTATCTGAATGACATCTGCAATGCACAAATAAGTTCCGACCCAAAACAATATCACGATACCGGCAGATGCCATTAAGGATATCAATGAATCCTGAATCTGATAAAGAAATGAGCCCTTCACACTGGAATTTGCCAGTGTTTCATATAATCTCTGCAATTTTCCTTTTACACTCTGTTCACATTGATATGCCTTTATCATACCAATCCCATCAACGGATTCCTTAAGATACGACGTGACCTGTGCTTCCTCTTCCATCAATTTGTAATTGACGGATTTCAAAGGATTGCGGAACAGCAATACGATTACCATATAGCATACCATAATCGCAACGGTAATTATAAATAAGGTAACATTCATATAACACAACAACACTCCACAAGCAATTGCCATAATCGTATCTAACATAATCGTCAATGTTGCCGATGACACTGCATCCCGGATTTTGGAAATATCATAAAATCGCGACATCAGTTCTCCGGTTTTTCTTGTCTCATGAAATTCCATTGGAAGTTCCATCAAATGGTCATAGTATTGTAATGTGATTGGAATATCCATTTTTTTTGTCATCACCGCTAAAGAATATCCCCGCAGGATTTCCAGAAAACAACGTAGAAGATACATCAAAAGAATCGTTATACAGACCGTATCTATATTTGAGAAAACCAATGACACTTTCTCAATAATTTTACCACTAACGTCTTTGGACAGAATCCCTGTCTCTTCTACTTCCTGTCGGCTATTTTGATTCTCTGTGCCCTCCAAGGACGTTTCCTCAAAGGAATTCGTAAGAATATATTCAAATATGACCGATCCGAATACATTCACTGCCGATATCAGAAGCGATATCAGGAAAACCAACCATAATACCTTTTTCTGTGACAAAATATATGTAAAATATTTCTTAAACGTTCCTTTTCTCTCATTCCTCTGTCTGAACCCGTCCGATGGAGCAAAGGTGACAATATCTCCCTGCCAATGCTCCATAAACTCCGCAATTGTCATGTGTGCGATCTTATTTTTTGCAGGATTTCCCACAATCACTTTGTCTTTTTTTATCGCATAGACCACTATAAAATGTTCAAATAAATGTTCCTCCACAACCCGGGCAATAAAAGGAAACCGGATTTCTCCGGTTGTAATTCCCTCTAATAATTCTTCTCCGGTTCCCTCAAGTGCATCCGCTACAAATCCTGCCTTTTGGGCTCCTGTCACTAAACCATACATATTAGCACCCTGTTCGTCCACCTTGATCCAGTCTCTGAATCGGGCATACGGCAGTTTCAGTCCATAATATTCACTGATCATGGAAAGACAGGCTGCACCGCAATCTTTTTCTTCATGTTGTTTTGTAAATGGATATCTTCCCATTATTATCCCTCTTATTTTATTCATTAATATAAGTTGTAACACGATCCTGGATGACCTCTACAGTCTCCTCCAGATTCCTGTCA
>CAJOPP010000168.1 GCA_905236365.1 uncultured Lachnospiraceae bacterium | reverse complement strand
GTGTAAATGGCGATAAAGCAACAATAGATTTTCAAGATAATACGGTTATATATGAGATTTCAACAGATGATGAACATTGGACAGAAGTAACCGGTCAAACGACCGTAGATGCAGATACACCGAATATCCAAGTTCGGGTAAAAGCAACAGCGACGACTCCAAGATCGAAGCCAAGTACACCGTTTGCAACAGAGAAGCCGCAAGAAAAGTCACCGGAAGTTTCCGGAACAAATATTGATTATAAAAATGAAAAGTTGATCAATATTCCGGAAGGCATATATTTAGTAAATGGTGTCGAAGTTACAGTAGGAGCGGACAAGACGATTGATATCAAAAATTATATTGATGACACAACAGATCGGACAGTTCCGATCCAAAAGAAGGGTGGTTCTGATACAGTTGATTCTGAACCGGCAAATGTTGTGATTCCGCACAGACCGGCTGCACCAATCGAGAATACAGATTATACGGTAGTTCAACAACTTTTGGCAGATGGTGGAAAGGCAACCATTACTATAACAGATACTGTCAATGGCTATGAGCAGAAAAATGGTACGAACTGGGAAAAAGTAACAGGAAAAGCAATAGACAATATAGACACGGCAACGAGTGGTGCTACGGTTATCATCCGTAAGGAAGCAACAGACAATGCGTTTGCTTCTGCTGAAAAAGAAGTTACCATTCCGAAAGCAGGAAGAGTAAAAGAAGCAACACCAAGCGTTCAGGTAGATAATGAAAAAGAAGTATTAGTAGGAACGACCGGTAATGATCTGGCTGCAAATGCTGATTATGCAATTTATATTGAAAATGCCGCTGATCCAATTTCTGTTAAAACAGATGCAAATGGACAGATTGCTTTGGAGGGAAAAGATCAGAGTGATGCAGCTTATGATCTGATTGGAAAATCAATCACAATTGTTAAAAAAAGCACAGATGAAAGTGTATATGATGACTCTGACAAATCGGCAACTGTCACAGTTCCAAATAGAGCAACAGCACCAACTGTTAATAAGACACTGAAAGAAGCTGGTGCAGAGATTACGGTAGGAGCAGGTAATGCCTATAAGGTAGAAGATGATTCTGATTGGATCAAACCTACAGAGGATGTTACGGTAACGATTCCGCAAGGAAAGACAGCACAGGTTATCAAGTTGGCAACGGATGAAGAGTTGGCATCAAATCCAACAATCGTTACGGGTGATGCGAAAGAAGCGACACCGGGAGATAACGTAAAAGTTGACTATAAAGATTCTGTGATTGAAGGGTTAGATCCGAATGAAGATTATCGGATTACAGTAAATGATGCTCCGATTACAGATCCAAGTCCGGCAACGGCAGATGAGGAAGGCAAAGTTAAAGTAGATCTGACCAATGTTACCAGCGAGGACACTATTTTAGTTGTTAAAGCAGGAAAAGATATAAATGCAGAGGATTCTGATCCGAAGGAGATTGCAGTAGCAGATAAAAATGCTGCTCCGACTGCTGAAGATGTTGATGTGATATATCCAACGGAGATCAAAGAAGATTCAAAAGCAACGGTGACAATCAGGGAACCGAAGGAGGCAGGAGATTTCGACTATAAAGACGGTGATACATGGAAGACTGTTCCGGAAGAGGGGATTCCGGTTGATTTTGGCGGCTCTGTGGATATCCGTACAGCAGCAACAAAGGATCATCCGGCATCTGATCCATATACTGTAACGGTAAAGAATCCGGAAGATTTTGGAACACCTGCAATTGATTATACACAGGATCAGGAAGCAATCAAAGACTTAACGCCTGGTACTTACATTGTAAAAGATGAAGAAGGCAATCTGATCACACCGGAAGCAGGAACGACTGTAGGAGAAGACGGAAGACTTCCGATTGAAGATTTTGATTATTTTGGTGAAACACTTACTCTTGTGAAGAAGGGCGATGATGAGAAGGGTACATCGGACTCTGCTCCGACTTTGCTGGAAGTAAAAGAGCGTGAGCAACTGGATCCGGCTGCCTTCCCAATCAGTATTTCGTCAGAGGGTGAAGAGGCAACTGTCAGCGGAATCACCGATGCTTATGAGTATTATATTACTCCGGCAGAAGATGACAGTGCGGATGAAGAGGAAGTATGGATCAAGGGAAATGGAGAACCAATAGAGGTTAATCTTGGAGATATCGTTACTATTAGAAAGATTGCAACACAAGACACTCCGGCTTCTGAAGAACTGGATCTTGAAATTGCGGAAAGAGAGGACACTCCGGAAGCAGAGATTGATTATGATGGTCAAGGTTTGACTGGTTTAATAGAATACGAAGCATATGATGTATATGTTGTTAATGACAATGGAACAAAAACGAAAATTATAAATAATAGCATTGCCGGAGGGAAAGATGGAGCGCTTGCTATTCCTAATTTTGAGGCGTACTATGGAAAAGAGATTGAAGTTGTGAAGAAAGGAATTGAAGAGAATGACACAATCGATTCACTTCCACAGAAACTTACAATTAATAATCCTGCACTTCCAAAAGAAGACACACCGGAAGCAAAACCAAATTATGCAGAGGATAAGCTGACTAATCTGACACCGGGTGAACAATATATTGTAAAGGTTGGCAATGGAGAGTCAGAGACAAAGATTGCGGATGAGAATGGAGAAATCAAAGAGGAGGGCTTATCGGAGCATCCTGGAGAGAATATCACAATCATTAAGAAGGGTGATGATGAGACAACAGTAGATTCGGATCCTCAGACAATTGCTATTCCGGAAAGAGGAGATGCACCGGAAGGTCCATTCGATGTGGAGAACGCACAGGAAGGTGAGACAGAAGCTACCGTCGGTGGTATTACTGATAAGCAGGAATACAGCGTAGATAGCGGGGACACATGGACTCCTGGCACCGGTGAAGATGTAAAGGTTCCGGCAGGTTCAACCGTGCTGGTTCGTGATAAAGCAACTGAAGAGAATCCGGCTTCCCAGGCAGCTGAGATTGAGACGAAGGCGGCACCGGTCAAGGAAGCAACACCGGAAGCAAAAGTAAATTATGCAGAAAAGAAGTTGACGGATCTGAAACCGGATGAAGAGTATACCGTAAAGGTAGGAGATGGCGAGCCTGAGACAAAGAAAGCGGATGACAATGGCGAGATTGAAGTGCCGGAGTTATTCGATAACACGGGTAAGACTATCGAAGTTGTGAAGAAGGGTGACGGTGATGCAACCTTAGATTCAGAACCACAAGTAATCAATATTCTGGAAAAGGGAAGTGCTCCATCTGCTGATCTGTTTGATGTTGAGATAGATGGCAGTGAGGCTACGATTACAGGTATTTCTGATAAGTATGAATACAGCACAGATAACGGAAACGTATGGACTCCGGGGGATGGCAATCCTGTTAAGATTCCGGTTGGAAGTGAAATTATGATCCGGGAGAGAGCAACCAGGACAAAACCTGTATCAGATGCTGTTACGATTTCTATACCGGGTACAGAGGAAGGGACAAAGACACCGGAAGCAACCCCGGGTGCAAAGGTAGACTATGCAGCAGAGAAGTTAACAGGTCTTGTTCCAAATGCAGGGTATGAGATCAATGTGGATAATATGACAGTTTCCTTTACGACGGATGCAGCAGGTACGACAGATGCAGCAATTTATTTCGGAAAGAATATTGCAATTACCAAGAAAGGAAATAATACGACTACAACGGATTCTGCTCCGCAACTGTTAACGGTCGCTGCTAAGCCGGTCGCACCGACAGAGGAACAGTTTACGGTAGTAGATGGTGGAAACGGTAATGTAGTAATCAAAAATATTACTTCCGAGTACGAATACAGCACAAATGATGGAACAACATGGACTCCGGGTGACGGAAAAGATATTGTAGTTCCGGCAGGTACAATCGTACTGATTCGCAGGAGAGCGACTGAGACCACACCGGCATCGGATTCTGTTCGATTGGTTGCAACTTCTTATGAGACCATTGCTTCCGTAGACCAGCAGATTACCAGTGCCAATACGGATAAAGGGGATCCGGCAGGTACAACTTTCGGTAAGCTTCGTTTGAAAGCAGTCGGAAAGAATAAAGCGGTAAAACTGACATGGAAGAAAGTAAACGGAGCAACCGGTTATATCATTTATGGCTCCCGGTGCGGTTCTAAGATGAAGAAAATCACAACCGTCAAGGGTGCATCAAAGAAGACCTGGACGCAGAAGAAGTTAAAGAAGGGTAAATACTACAAGTATATTGTTGCTGCATATAAGACAATAGATGGCAAAGATTATATCATTGCAAAATCCAAATCTGCCCATTCAACTACCTTGGGCGGAAAGAGAGGCAACCCGACGAAGGTAACGGTTCAGAAAGCAAAAGTAACGATTAAGAAGGGTAAGAAGAGTACGATCAAAGCTTCTTTTAAATCCGATAAGAAAGTTAATATCCATATTGCAAAATATCGTTATGAAAGCTCTAACGAAAAGGTCGCAACGGTTACTAAGAAGGGTGTGATCAAAGGGAAGAGCAAAGGCAAAGCTACCATTTTTGTATATGCACAGAATGGTTTCTATAAGACCGTCAAGGTTACTGTAAAATAATCAGATATGATTTTCACGTGTGTAGTCATGGATTATGTAATGATTGCATATGGCAGGAAGAGGATTCCGATGTATCGGAATCCTCTTTTGAAATAAGGCTACCGCAATCCCACTGGCTTTAGACGTGCTGCAGGAATAGCTTGACATTTCTAGCATAATATTTTATAGTAAAGCATATTCGAAAAGGTTGTGAGAAAGAAGAGTAAGAGCAGTTCCTTGTCAGAGAGAATGACCCATCGGCTGCAAGGTCGTTTCAAGAAGAATGCTTTGAAGGTAGCTTTTGAACTGCATGGCAGAACGGTATGTCGGTATAAGTATTGATTTTGAGCAGATATACTTCAGTAGGTCATGACGGCATCGTCCCCGTTACAGGATAAGAAAAGTGAGAAGTTAAGGTGGTACCGCGATTATTCGCCCTTTATCGGCAACGATAGAGGGCTTTCTTTTCGTGTACGCATGGCGGGGTAGAGGGAAACGAAAGCCACGACCGAGATAATTACAAAATAAAAAAAGGAGAGTACAATCATGGCAAAAGAATTAGAGAAAAATTATAACCCATCCGAGATTGAAGATCGAATTTACAAAAACTGGCTGGATAAGAAATATTTCCATGCAGAAGTAGACCGGAGCAAGAAACCATTTACGATTGTGATGCCACCACCAAATATTACAGGACAGCTTCACATGGGACATGCACTTGACAACACGATGCAGGATATTTTAATCCGTTATAAGAGAATGCAGGGATACAATGTACTTTGGCAACCGGGAACGGATCACGCTGCCATTGCGACAGAGGTTAAGATCATAGAAGCGTTGAAAGAGCAGGGAATCGACAAGGATGAACTCGGTCGTGAAGGTTTTCTGGAAAAAGCATGGGATTGGAAAGCTGAGTATGGCGGACGGATTATCAATCAGTTGAAAAAGCTTGGTTCGTCTGCGGACTGGGACAGAGAACGTTTCACAATGGACGAGGGCAATAACGATGCAGTCAATGAAGTATTCTGTAAGTTATATGAGAAAGGCTGGATCTATAAAGGTTCCCGTATTGTAAACTGGTGTCCGGTCTGTCAGACAACTATTTCGGATGCAGAGGTAGAGCATGAGGATCAGGACGGATTTTTCTGGCATATCAATTATCCGATTGTCGGCGAGGAGAACCGGTATGTAGAAATCGCTACTACCCGTCCGGAGACGCTATTGGGAGATACGGCAGTTGCAGTGAATCCGGAGGATGAGAGATACCAGGATATTATTGGAAAGATGCTGAAGCTGCCATTGACGGACAGAGAGATTCCGGTCATTGCGGATTCTTATGTAGATAAGGAATTCGGAACCGGTTGTGTAAAGATCACACCGGCCCATGATCCAAACGATTTTGAGGTTGGAAAGAGACACAATTTAGAAGAGATCAACATTATGAATGATGATGCTACCATCAATGCATTAGGTGGCAAATATGCAGGAATGGATCGTTATGAGGCACGGAAAGCTATGGTCGCAGATCTGGAGGAGCTGGGTCTTTTGGTGAAGGTTGTACCACACAGTCATAACGTTGGTACCCATGATCGTTGTAAGACCACCGTTGAGCCGTTGATCAAACCACAATGGTTTGTCAAGATGGAAGAGATGGCAAAACCGGCTCTGGAAGCTGTGAAGAGTGGAGAATTAAAGCTGATTCCGGAGCGTATGAATAAGACCTATTATAACTGGTTAGAGAATATTCGTGACTGGTGTGTATCCCGTCAGCTCTGGTGGGGCCACCGGATTCCGGCATATTACTGTCAGGATTGTGGAGAGATCACCGTATCCAAAGAGACAGTCTGCACATGTCCAAAATGTAATTCTTCCAATGTGAAGCAGGACCCTGACACGTTGGATACCTGGTTTTCTTCTGCATTATGGCCATTTTCAACACTGGGCTGGCCAAAGAATACAGAGGAACTGGATTATTTCTTCCCGACAGATGTATTGGTAACCGGATATGATATTATTTTCTTCTGGGTGATCCGTATGGTATTCTCTTCTTTGGAACAGACGGAAAAGTTACCATTCCATACAGTATTATTCCATGGTCTGGTAAGAGATGACCAGGGTAGAAAAATGTCCAAGTCATTAGG
>CAJOPP010000167.1 GCA_905236365.1 uncultured Lachnospiraceae bacterium | reverse complement strand
CGCAGATAATCTTTTGGTGCAGCTTGAATCAGAAGGACAAAAAATTGCCAACTATCGAAAATCTATATCTGATCTGATACATTCCGGAAATGCAATCGATTGTTCCAAAATGCTGCAATTATGTAACAAGTTAAATGAGCACATTTCCTCATTTGACGAGATTAATGAACAGTTAATCCAACTGGAAGAAGCTTGTTAGCGAAAACAATTCATTTATCTTACCACACGAATATCATAAAATACAAAGGATATCTATAAGGAGGCGACTTATAAGTTAGCCTCCTTATTCCATAATGCTACCTGAACAGCTACATTATTTCTTTACTTTAGGTCTTTTCGGCTGATGGTATATTCCCATACAAACCGGCGGCCACCAAAACATATTTCTTTCAACTTCCACTCTGGCTACCTGTTCTACTAATTTTAACGCACCTTTGTTAAATTTCTCTTTTCTCGTCATTTTCTCAAACCTCCTGCTTTATAATTTTTGCTATGCAAAGTGAGAATGCACATGATATTATGGCAATGGACATAGAAGCAACATAGATTTTATCAATTTCTAATGCAACAAATATACCAATCACCAGTAGTTCCAATAAAGTTACCAGTCTTGCTGCTTTTTTCGCTTCCCGTAATTCATCTTCATCCATATCCATATTAGGATGATTTACGGTTCCGATTATTTCTATAACAATAACAGCTCCCGTCAAAAACAAATACATAAGCATTGGCTTTGCTAAAAAAACAACCGCCAATCGTGTAGCGATAACATAAGAGCCAATCGTCAAGAGATAGCACTGCCAAAAATACTCCGTATGATATCCGCCCGTCCGCTTTCTCAAAGAAAGAAACGCACCCAAAAAACAGAGTGTAAATACACAGTTTCCGCATATTAATCCGATAATAAGTAACGTTCCGATTGTTAACATCCGTTCTGCCAAAGTTACCATAGCATATTCATAATGCTCACTATCATCTCTGCTTATCAGATTTTCTTCTACCATCTGGTCAACTAATTTCACTACTATATTTTCAATCATTTTACACACCTCGTTTGTAGTATAATCATATAACAACTCTTTTTCAATCCTTCTTGCAGAAACCGGACATTTTATAGCAGAAAATGGATATTTTTCATATAAAAGTGTCTGTCGTTACATCGTAGGCTTTACAAGCTTCTTTTCACTTAATCCGGAATCACGATAGAAAAAAAGAATTCATTGTTATCATCCTGAATAATGTAGGAACCTCCATATTTTTCAACCACATGAATCACATTTTTAATTCCTATTCCATGTTCTTCTGCATCTACCGTTTTTGTTGTCCTTCTTTCACCATTTTTAAACTCCTGTGCGTGTTCATATGAATTTTTTACAGCTATAACAATATTATCGTTTTCTTTGACAAATTTTAACTTGATAATTCTTTTTCCAATACACTTCTCGCATGCTTCCGTCGCATTGTTTAATAAATTTGCAAGAATGATAACAATATCTTCATCACCGATTTTCAAGTTTGACAAATCATTCACTCTAAAAACAAATAAGATCTTCTTTTCCACAAACTCCTGATATTTTGTATTGAGTACAGCATTTACAATCACATTATTCGTATTGATGGCATCTAATTCTTTATTTAACCTGCCATAAATTTCTTGCACATACTGTTCTAACTCCTCATATTGTTTTCGGGATAACAATGATTCTATACACATCATCTGATTTTTATATTCATGTGTTTTCTTTTTCTGCTTATCGAAATTTTCAGAAATGGAACGATACATTGCAGTCTGATTCTTTACCTGCAACTGAAAAATTTTATTTTCATGAATCAGCATTTCCCGTTTCATAATATCATTAATCAGATAAAAAACTATCACATCCATTCCTACTACACCAAATGCAATTACAAACAACACATTCGCCTGTTTTGTTGTTTCTACATACTGAAATGTTGAAAGCATTGCTGCAATAATACCAATTGAGAATACAGGAAAAAATAAAAATTTCAGCCACTCTGAATCTACCATCATATCAGTTAACTGATTTCCAAACTGCTTCTGAACCAATAGCACACATAAAAAAAGAATGGATTTACCAAACAAGATGACCAGCATACTTCCTGTTGTATTTTCTCCTTTAATATCTACTGAAAAAAACTCGCTATTTATTACAAAGGCGAAATAATCAACAGCCAGGAGAATCCCCATATATAACATTGCCAATATAAAAGACTTCGGAATACTGATTCTGACATGCCAATGCATAAACAATGCAATCACAACAATCATTAATACCTGTTTAATGCTAAAACAATTAATCAATTCAAACCCTAACAAACATACACATACCGATAATAATACTAATTGTAAAATATTGATCCAGCCATGATGCCGAATCTTTGCAAACGATTCAAAAAAATTTTTACAACAGATTACTTCAAAAATAATCAGCAATATACTCCCTAACAACTCGACCATCTATATTTCTCCCTGATAAGCGATAAAACGATTCCTTACATCCATATATCTGGCTTTCGGTATCGTAAGTTCCATTCCATTAATCAGAACAGCTTTATACCGGACAACTCCTTTTATATACTTCAAGTTAACCAGATAGCTCTGATGAACTCGCACAAAGTCGTTCTCTGCCAATTCCTGCTCCAAGTGGTTCAAGGTATCATAAATTGTATATACTTTCATATCATTCTCCATTATATGGAATTCTAATTTATGCAGACGACTTTCAATATATAGAATTCTATCTAAGGAAATCTGTTTTGTTCCTTCCTGGAAATGAAATTGTTTTTTTACCACCACATAATTCATCTTCTCTATAATTGCATCCATACACTCATTGATTGAATTCCGAAAATTCTCTTCTTTTTTCAAATCCTTTAATAAATATCGGATAGCATCCACTTTATATCCTTCCAAAGTATAATTTACATATGCTGTAACAAAAACAATAAAGACATCTTTGCTAATTTCCCGTATTTTCTTCGCAGTCGTTATGCCATCAATTTCATTCATATTGATATCCAAAAATACAATAGTATACGAAAACATATCAAGCCCTAATG
>CAJOPP010000166.1 GCA_905236365.1 uncultured Lachnospiraceae bacterium | reverse complement strand
TCGGTACGTGATCCTTTCTGTTTCATGCCCTACACGATTTCCAATCTCCAGTGCTGTAAATCCCTTATTGATCAGAAATGATACATGAGTTTCCCGTTCTAAAGGATAATTCTAGGACACACATCAATTTAACCAAAACAACCGGCTTATCTGTAATAACGATGAAAGGACGAAAAATCTATGAAACTGATATATGCTACATATAACCAGTACTGCAATAGTATTGATATAACCACTTTCGATAATATGTTGTTAAGAATTGACTGCAATAAGGCAGAGGACGGATTAAAGACTTCACCGAATTCACAGTGTGCTTTGAATGCCCTTGCCATTGACAACCCTATAGAGTATGCTCGGTTGGTCTTGGCGGGCGAGATGCAAGCGTGGATTGATGCGGAGGATAGTCTAGAAGCGTGGTAATTTTATGGGTGGATTGCTATGTAGTAGCAGTCCACCTTTTATAATATCTTCAGAAAAATATAAGTGGAATGTAAGAGGTGTGCATGGTACAATAGGAAGTGAGTTTTACGGATTTGAAAGGATTTAGATGAAATGGTTAAAGCAATGTTCATAGATTTTTATGGTACCGTAGTACATGAAGACGGAGAAGTGATTAAAAAAATATCGCAAGAGATATATGACACGGGTAAAGTAGCAAATAAATCTGAAATAGGTTCTTATTGGTGGAATGAATTTCAGACAGCGTTTAATGGAGCATATGGTGATTGTTTTGAAACTCAGAGAAAACTGGAATACGATTCATTAGCAAAAACAATACACCATTTTAACTCATCGGCTAATGCTGAAGTTTTAAGTGATTTAATGTTTGCACATTGGGTAAAGCCTCCTATCTTTGAAGACTCAAAGCATTTTTTTGATATTTGTCCAGTACCTATCTATGTTGTGTCAAACATTGATAGAGATGATGTGTTGCAAGCTCTAGAGTACCATGGATTAAAGCCTACGGGAGCATTTACAAGTGAAGATGCAAAGTCGTATAAACCAAGAAAGGAATTATTTGAGTTTGCATTAAAGAGCACTGGTCTATCTGCTGATGAAGTAGTACATATTGGTGACTCTTTAAGTAGTGATGTTAAAGGAGCTTCATCTGTTGGAATAAATGCAATATGGTTAAATAGAAGTAATAGAGAAGTTCCAGTAGACGTTACTGCTGTCAAGAATTTGTTAGAAGTATATGATACAGAGTATTTGAGATAAGAAATACGCAATTTTAATTTGCAATTTTTTTGAATATTCAGTCTTACAGAGAAATTGAAATTACGTGATTTTTGAATTTGTAGGAGGTTGGGATGAGTTTACGAACAATTATGATATTTCCAGAGTTTGAAAACATGAATATCATAGATAGAATACGAGATAAATATGATCCATTGGCACGATTGGTTCGTCCGCATATTACGCTTGTTTTCCCATTTGAGAATGAGATGAGTAATGAAGCAATTGAAGAAATATTAATCAAGCGTCTGCATGATGTTAAGCCGTTTGAGATTGTATTGAATGGGATTAGCATGCAAGAAGATAATTATGGAAATTCTCTGCTTTTGGATGTACAAAAGGGTGCGGAGGACATATGTTGCATTCATGAAGTCTTATATAAAAACGAATTTAAGCAGTTTGATTCAGGCTTGGGATATAAGCCACATATTACGATAGGAAAGTTTCAAACTGAAAAAGAACTAAATAATGCATATAATGACTTAAAGAATATGGATGACTCATTTACAACAATAGTTAATAAGATTTCAGTGGAAATGATTGGAAAAAATGAAGAATCTATAATTTTAATAGAGAAAATGTTATAAAGCGACAAATTTCAGGTTGAGCCTTTGTATATCACTCTCCCACGGGCAGATATTATCTGCTCGTGGGAGTACCTTTTTACAGCTTAATAACTACCCTTACAGCAACCATGATACAAAAGATTCAGTCCAACTGAAAATACTAACCACCAGCTTACCACATTGATATCCACTGGAATATACTTCCCAGCAATCAATGCAAAGGTAACACTGACAATACATAAAGCAACCGACACCGCTTTTCTTAAGCTTTTTACACCGGTAACTTCATAATACTGCCAGCGGTCATGCCACTTATCACCAATCCGGTCAAACACATTTCTGAATAGAAAAAATCCACTTGCAACAACTCCAACAGATACAAGAACCATAACACCAATCGCAACATAAGGATGCATATAAGCCGAAAGATGGTCATAGCACCATTGATACAATCCAACAATCATTTCAGCTATATCACAACCATTCTCCCATCGGTTTTCAAACCACTGGGGAATCGTGAAGACAACATCCTTATTCACAAAAAGAATATATCCTGTCTGTATCATACATATAAAACAAAATGCCCATGTCCAGATACTTAAAATAACTGTCTGCTTTTGAAGAGCAGCCTGTAGCTTCTCCTTCATATCAGCTTCCATATTCTGCTTTATCAGACTGGTCTTTTCCCTAACACGCTTGTCAAAGGTATCTTTTAATGCTTTTGCTTCCCTAAGGATTTTTTTAGCGTCCTCTGTCTTTGTTACGGCTTCTTTGAAGGTGTTTTGAGCCTTCTCGTTCTCTGTCTGCAATTTCCGATTTACTTCTATCAGTTTCTGATTCTCTACTAACACCAAATCGCTCTCGGCTAATCTGGCGATATGCCCGTTCAAGTTCTGAATCTCTTGCCCTTGTTCGGCTATTGTCGATTGCATGGAGTGTATCTGCGATTTCAGCTTTTGCACATCGGATAAATGCGTCCGTATCTGATCCTCTTGCTCCTTCACCTGCAGGCGGTACTTCTCGTTCTCCGCCTGTAACTCCTCCGACAGTTTCAAAAGACTGTCTGCGTTCCATAAGTTTTCTGATTCGTTCATCTCTCTCCCTCGCCTTCTCTTTTAATTTTTGCACAATTCCTGCAATCGCTTGTTCTGTTCCGCTAATCTCTGATTCTGTGCGGTCAGTCTGCTGTTCTCTTCTGAAAGTTTCCCGTTCTCTGCGTTCAATCTCTCCAGCAATTCCAGCTGTTCCAAATTCAATGCTTTCAACTGCTCCAGTTGATGCTGCTGGTCCTCCAGAATGTCCAGCATGTCCTCCTGACATTTGAAGATCTCCATGATCTCCTCTAAGGTATCCTGTAATTCGTTCATATAAAATCCGTCCTCTCTCCATAATGGTTTTTTGTAATTCCCGGATGGTAAGAAACCATCTGTCTTTTAATGCATTTAACTTCCGCACAATGCGGTTGTATTCACACCGGTTTGAAAGATAACCAGCCTGTTCTATTTTGCGGGCACGATACCCTTCGTGGATGGTAGGCTCAAAATCCAGCTCCTGCCGTTTGTAACTTCTGTGATCAATCTGTTGTTCCAAAGACAGATATTCGTTACAAATATCTGCCCATGATTTTCTC
>CAJOPP010000165.1 GCA_905236365.1 uncultured Lachnospiraceae bacterium | reverse complement strand
ATGATCGGATGAAACATGAAATTTAATTAGTTCCATGAAGAATCAAAGCATTTTTTCTGTGGTTCGTCACTTATGGAAACATACGCAGTAAGGCGCACCAAAAAAGCCATAAAGGAATGAATTTCCTTTATGGCTGACATTGTTGTATTCATAAAATGAGTTTATAATGCAATTGTAACAAAATCCTGAAGATATGGTGTCAAATCTTCTTTTCTTTTTGAGATTCCTATAATAAAATCAATTTCAAATTTCTCAGAAATGATAGAAAGTTCTTTTATTAACGCATCAGCTTCCTCGACGGTCTCGATGCAGGAAATAGACATAAAATTATCCAAAAATAATCGATCCAGATCGTAGTTTTGTGAAGCAATACCATAAATAAAACCCAAAAACATCTCGGCAGAATGAATATTGTACTCAGGAATGTTAATTAAACGCACACGATTACTTAATTCATACATATGTTTGTTGTTGATATCAAGATAAACAATATTTCCACCGGTAACCTTAATATCGTTATTCGCCTTTGCCATAAGCATTTTTGTCTTACCTTTTCCTTTTTCACCTACGATTAATTCAATCATTTGCGTTCCTCCTAAATTAGTATATTTCTTTTAGCATATCTTCTACGTTTTGGTATAAAATTTCTTTGTCTTTGGCATTTGAAATCAAGCAGATGTATTCTTCTTTTGTATCCTCTTTTATGAATTCTAAAATAATACAACTACCTGCCCGGTCTGTAGTGCCGGTTTTCCATCCGGTAATCTGATAGCCGGTCGGTATATCAAATGATTTGGACAAAAAACCATTTGTAGAGACAAGATTTGTTTGAATCTTCTCGTCATCTCTATACAAAGTTAGTACATAGTCTGTTTCTTTATCAATTTGAACCAAAGTATTCTTTGACAAAAATTCTTTAAAAATTAAATATAAATCATACGGTGTTGTATAATGATTATTATCATGCAATCCATGAGGATTAACAAAGTGAGAATTAGTAGCTCCAAGTTCAGTCGCTTTTGCATTCATGAGGTCTACAAACGCACTTATTGATCCGGATACATAACGAGCAAGAACGATAGCACAATCGTTATATGATGTAATCAATAAGCCATGTAATAACTCATTCACCGTTATATAATCACCGGGTTCTAATCCCAATGCTGTAACATTTTCTTCATTAAATTCAATTTTTCTTTGAACCAGAACGGTATCCGTTAGTGCAATCTGACCATTTTCAATTGCTTCCATTACTACTATTGCAGTCAGAATCTTAGTCATGCTTGCCGGATAAATCTTCTTGTGGGGATTAACGGCAGTAACAACTGTATTTCTAGTCTGGTTGATTAAAAGTCCTGCTTCATATTCAGAATCGGCATCATCAAAAATATAAGCATCATATGGTATCACTACATTTTCAGAAGCCAGACCGGATGGTCTGACAATTGGCAAATTAACAAAAGAGCCAATGTGTAAAGGTTGTTCTATCTGATAACTTTGACCATTGCAACCAGATAACATGGAAATCGAAAGTAAAAACACCATGCAAAAACCAATTATTTTATTTAAACATTTCACGCCAATCTAAATCTCCTCGATCTAATGCTTTGATCAATAATTCAGCTGTTGCCAAATTCGTTGCCAAAGGAATATTGTGAACATCGCATAATGTAAAAATATTATTGATATCCGGTTCGTGAGACTTCGGATTTTGAGGATCTCGTAAAAAAATAACCATATCAATATCATTATGCTCAATTTCTGAACCTAACTGTTGCTCGCCACCTAAATGACCGGCAAGGTACTTGTGTACAGACAGATTTGTAACTTCTTCAATTAACCGTCCTGTCGTTCCGGTTGCATATAAATCATGTTTACTTAATATGCCTCTGTATGCGATACAAAAATTCTGCATCAATTTTTTCTTTGCATCATGTGCAATTAATCCAATATTCATGATAAGCCCCTCCAAATCTAATATTTTCTACGTTGTAATGAAACATTCATTACTAAACCCATTGCAGCACAGCAACATACCAAAGAAGATAATCCGTAACTAATAAACGGAAGTGGTATTCCTGTATTGGGTAATAAAGCGGTTGCCACACCGATATTTATAAATGTTTGAAATCCAATTAAGGTTGCAACTCCTGTAGCAATAAACATCCCCATATGATCACTTGCTTTTCGGGCTGTTCTTATACATTGTACCACAATTAACCCTAAAATGACAATAATAAGTATACTTCCTACAAAACCTAATTCTTCTCCAACAACCGAAAAAATAAAATCCGTTTGCTGTTCTGATATTAAATTAGCGTCTTTTACAGTTGCCAAAGTGGAATTATTAAGTCCTTTACCAAAAAGCTGTCCTGAACCGATTGCCATAACAGAATTATCCTGCTGGTATCTGGTTGTAGATGTATAATCTTCCGGATATAGATAAGCCAAAATTCGATTAAGCTGATACCCTTGTAAAAAAGGAGGATCAGGAAGCTTAATATACCAGAGAAAACTCCCTATCAAAGGAATCATGCAAAGGAGTCCGACTCCTATGATCTTATAGCTAAGTCCGGCAACAAATAACATTGAAAATAAAATAATAAAAATATCAATCGTCGTGGAAAGATCCGGCTGCATAGCAATCAACACTAAAGGAATCACAGCAAGAAGTACATATCCTGTCAATGTCTTAAAGGTATTAATGGAGTCCATATGCTCGGACAGATAATTTGCGGCACAAATAATCAAAAATATTTTTGAAAATTCTGACGGCTGAATAGTAATAACATCCTGTGAACCTAACCATCTGGTTGCACCATTTGCGTTCGTACCAACTATCAGTACCGCCAGTAATAATACAATATTTACTCCATACAAAATCCAATGGAACTTACGGATAAATTTATAACTGATTAACGACAATACAATCATTCCCATCAAACAAATTACAAGTCCGATACATTGTTTTTTGAAGTAGGAACTGTCAGCACTGTTAATCATCAAGGTACCGAAAATGCATGCAATCAGAACCAATATTAGTAATTTGAAGTTGTAATTGCGTAAATGATAATCATCAAACATAATGTCACCTAAAAAATTTCTGTTATTTAACGGATTTGGATTTGAGATCTTTGATTGGAATATTTGCATAAAGTGCAGGTACACTTCCGTGTCCGCCTTCGGATTCTGTCTGCGTAATCTGAATATCCAAACCTTGTGCGTCAATTTCCATATATCTGGATATTACCTCAATAATATCATTTTTGATCTGTTCCATAACATCCGGAGAACAATTCGCACGATCGGATACCAGTAATAATTTCAGACGATCTTTTGCATAATCTCCGGAAGATTTCTTTTTATTAAAAACATCAAATAAACCCATAATATATTCGCTCCAATCTCTTTAGTTCGATTTCTTAAACAATTTGGATAACTTCTTAAACAAGCTGGAATCATTCAAATCCAGAAATTCCACTTCCTCGCCCAATACCCTCTTGCAAATATTGTAATAAGCTTTTCCAGCCAGAGAATTATCGCCTACCAAAGGTTGTCCCTGATTTGTGGAAATAACAATGTTTTCATCATCCGGTACAGCACCGATCAAATCAACAGCTAGAATCTCGACAACGTCTTCAATTGACATCATTTCTCCACGCTTGACCATATCCATGCGAATCCGGTTTACGATCAGGTCAATTTTTTTAATATCATTTGCTTCTAATAATCCGATAATACGATCTGCATCACGGATAGCCGAAACCTCCGGTGTAGTAACAATCAAGGCTCTGTCTGCTGCTGCAATGGCATTTTTAAATCCCTGTTCAATTCCGGCAGGACAATCTAATAAAATATAATCAAATTCTTTCTTTAATTCTGCAACAAGCTTTTTCATTTGTTCCGGGGTAACTGAGGTTTTATCTTTTGTCTGGGCAGATGGCAAAAGAAACAGGTTTGGATAAGTTTTATCCTTAATTAAAGCCTGTTTGTAACGGCAATTACCCTCTACTACATCAACAAGATTATATACAATCCGATTTTCTAATCCCATGACTACATCCAGATTACGTAAGCCGATATCCGTATCAATCAAGACGACCTTTTTATTTAATTTTGCAAGTCCTGTTCCTACATTGGCAGTTGTGGTTGTCTTTCCGACACCACCTTTTCCAGATGTTATTACAATTACTTCACTCATTTTTTATCCTCCATTAACTGTTTTTCACGTTGACTATGTCTCCGTGTAATTTTCTGCTATAAATTTTGCAAATAAATGAAATGCACATTTTTATCATTACAAATCAATATCCTGAATTGCTGCCTTTGAGATAGACTCTATACAAATCTGCTCATTGACAATGGTTGCAATTTTGGCATCCCCTTTTTGTTTTTTTTCTCTGACATCCGGACTCCTTGAAATAATGTCGGAAATCTGAATCTGTATAGGGTTCATAGACAATGCCATAACGAATGCGTGAGGATTTCCATTTGCCCCTGCAATAACGCTTCCCTTTAAATCACCAATAATTACAATGTTGCCACCGGCAATTACTTTTGCACCTGGATTAACATCTCCGATTATGACTAAAGAATCTTTTGCTTCCAATGTCTGACCGGAACGCAAGGTCCCTTTATAAAAAAGACCATTATGTTCGGATGAAGTATCGGCTTCCCTTGATATCGGACGTTCTTCTTTAACAGGTGCATAAGTATGTTCCTGTGTTGAAGATTCTAAAGGAGCTGCAATTTCCTCTTCTATTTCCTCTTCTTCTATTTCCTGTGTTTTAGCTGCTTGTATAATATCAAAAAAAGTGGTTTCTAATTCGCTATTATCATCCATAACATATTGAATATTCAGTTTTGAATTATTTTTTATAACGGAAAGAATCTGATCTAATTCATCATTTGTTAAACTTCTCCCTTCGAAAGTAACAGCTAACTGTCGCTCACTATCAAAAAAGGGTTCTGCTTTTTCAAGACGCGTCTCCAATTCTGCAAGCAGTTGTGAAAATTCCACATCTTCATTCAACACAACAGAAATACCATATCGGTTTCCTTTAATTATGACTGCATTTTTCATAAAAACTACCTCAACCTACTATATAACAATTTTACAAATTCATCAAGTCATTCCTTTTAATCTGCCATATTTACATTACCGGTAACTGACGCATTTTCTAATTTCTCAGGATCAAAATAATAAGCATAGATAAATCCTGCCAACTCTTCTGCATTACCGGAGGAATATCCGTAAGGAATGACAGAAGTAACCGAAATTTCAGGACTTTTAAACGGTGCATACGATACAAACAACGCATGAGCTGGTCGTAAAAGGTTTTCTTCTGCGGTACCTGTTTTTCCGGCAACTTCTACATCAATCTGATTGATTAACATATTTTCGTCCGTATGGTTTTTTACAACCCGACGCATACCATTGTGAACAGTGTTCCACAATTCATCCCCGATATTGACTGTACCATGAACATGATGTTCATTTTCATATGTCGTTATGCCATCGATATCCTTAATCTCTTTTATGAGACTTAAATCATAACAGGTTCCATTGTTTGCAACTGTTGTTACGTAACGGGACAACTGTGTTGGCGTATAAGAGTTGGTTCCTTGTCCAATGGCACTACGCACGACCGTTTGATCCGAAACTTTCGGATCGATCTCGTCCAATTCAATACCTGAGTTGGAATCCAGCCCGAACATAGACGCATATTTTGATAATTTTGTCAAACCACTTGAATCAGAAAAATGGTCTTCGCCTCCACCAAGACGATATCCTACTTCATAGAAGAAATAATTACAAGAGACCTCCAATGCCTCTTCTATTCCGATAGTTCCATGATTGCCCGGTGCAATCCAACACTTTGCAGGTGTATTATCTTTTGTGAATGTTCCTTCGTCTTTGATCACCGTCGACAAGTCGATTACACCTTCTTCTACACCGGCTATAGTTGTTAACATTTTATAAGTGGAACCGGGTGCTGTTCTTTGTTGTGTTGCCCGGTTATACAACGGATTTGTTTTATCATTCAATAGTGATGTGTAATACTCCGAATCAACAGAATTCGTGAGCAAATTGTTATTGTGGCTTGGATAGCTCACCATAGCCAGTATCTCGCCGTTATTCACATCTGTTACAACAACAGACCCTTCACATGGATCCAGTGCAAGCTGAGCTGGGGTAATTTCAAGTTTATCGATTTTGGTACGTATAAATTTGTATGCCGATAACTTACCTGATATGAAATTCTCATAATCTTTATCCGTTTCCTTGTCAAGAATACCCTGTTCGAAAAGAATATGAATTACTTGTTCACCACTGACACGATTAGACTGAATCATGTATTTCATAAGCAATTTGTCAAAGGCAGTATCAGAGGTCAGGTACTCTTCCAAATAGTCCACCAAAGCATTATATACTTCCTGGGAATCATAATAATCGCTGCTTAATTCAAAGGATGATATATCGATTGCTCCCTGATTGATAGCATATTGTAGATACGCACCAAGAGAAATATCACCGGCAACGTAATCTTTATAAGTAGTATCGGTACTCTCGATTTTCTTTGAATTGTAAATCTCATTTTTAGATAATACAGAGTAAATATATTCCATATATGCGGTATACTCATCATCCAAATCTTTCATTGGTGTATTTTCAACAGACATAATACGTCGAATACGCGAAAGAACATACTCTCTTGTTGCATCCAGTATTCTATTTACTGTTCTTTCATAATCAGCTGCGTCATCTGATGATAGATGAGTAATATCAAGTGCGTTGTTATCAAATAATGCATAGTATACGTTTGCAATTGGAATCCGCTTGTCATTTTCTTTATCTTTTTCCGGCTTTTTATCTGTTATTTTCGCTAATAACACGCTTGAAATTTCCTTTTCCAGTGTATCGTAGCAATATTTCTGTAAATCAGATTCAATAGTAAGGTAGATATCTTGTCCGGCCACAGATTCTTCTTCCTTTGTCTTTTCGATGATCTTTCCAAGATTGTCGACATATATTTCCTGAATTCCATTTGTGCCCCGAAGAATACTCTCGTATTTTTGTTCTAATCCAGTTTTACCAATCATGTCATTACTACTGTATTTATTCTTATCCGATAAGTTTTCATTGTATGTTTCCATTTCTTTTGGAGAAATAGCACCAATGTAGCCAATAATATGTGCAAAATACTCAGCATCGTTGTAAACTCTTATAGAATCTACAACAACATCAATTCCCAGCAGGTCAGAACTACATTCATTCAATTCCGCTACACTTTCATCACTGATATCCACGGCAATGGTAACAGAAATATACTGTTGAAATCGGTTGAGCCACAAGGCATATCTGACATTCATAATCTTGAGTGCTTCATCCAAACTATAATCAGAAGAAATATTAAATTGATCTTTGTTTGCAAAATATTTAAAAATATCTTCTGCACTTGACTTCTTCTGTTCAGTGGAAAGATCATCAGAAGAAGATTTACCATACGCATCTGCAAGAAAACGCAGACGTTCTGAATCAGAGCTTGTCGTAAATTTCAGATTGCCATTCTTATCCAGAGTAATTGGAAACTTTACGATAATATCATCTCCGTTACTTTCGAGAATTTCTATTGTTCTTGCAACCACAGAATTCTTTAATTCATTCTCTGAGACACTGTTCTCCGTAGCCACTTCTGATAATTTATTACTATTTTCAAATGTAACAGAATACGCCAACTGGTTGTAAGCAAGCAATTTTCCGTTTCGATCATAAATATTACCTCTTGAGGCTTCTACTGTTAATACTTTTTTGGATTTGTAAGTGAAATTATTAAGATGTTCTTCTCCCTCTACAATCTGGAGTTTGAACAATTGTCCGACTAATAAGGAAAATAAAATAAATATGAACACTGAAACAATAAACAAGCGATGCGTTATATATTCAATTATATATTCTTTTAATGCATGCAACAATTCTTTTATCATGTTATTCTGCCTCTTTAACTTTTTTTAATCGCAAATTAATCCGTACCAAGATTTTGTAGAAAAACAAAGTAATCAATATTGTATAAATCATTTCCGGAAGAATAATCCGCAAGAGATACTCTTTAAATTGAAGTCTGTTTCTTAATAGGAAAAATACAACATATACCATGATATTGTATACAAAATCATTTAATGAGATCATAAACATCGGTAATAATACATCTTCCACATAATATATCCGATGGAAGAAACCATTGACATATCCTAAAGTCATATAAATAAAAGCAAATGGACCTAATACTGTCCCAAAAAAAATATCAATCAGTAAACCGGAAAAAAAACCGACCAAAAGACCTTCTTTTCTTCCACGCATTAATCCGAATGACATTGTTACAATTAACAATAAATTCGGCACAACACCGGATAATTCCAGAAAATGAAATACGGTGGATTGACATAAAAAACATATGATTATGATAATTGCAATTGTAATACATCTTTTCATAGTAATCTCCACAGTTCGAACGATTATTTTCTTGAACAAACGAAGCCAGACTATTCATAATTCAATTCGAAGAATGCAATTTAGTTACCAACATCGGTGTCATTATCATGAGAGGAACCATTTTCCATGCCGTCCTGAGATGGCTCTGAAATATCATCAATAATGTCTTCTCCTGATAATTCGTCCTTTGGTGGTTCGACAGAGTCAGCCTCTTCTTCTGAAGTGGAATCCTCTTCTTCTGCATCAGTGATATTGTCGTATATGTTTTTGTTTAGGGAGTCTGTCTTATAATGTGCTTTTAAATCCAAAACAACAAGTACCTCCTGTAGATTATGAAAATCAACAACAGGAATACACTTTGCTGACTGGGTTAAATTATTGGAATCCATGGAAACTTCAGTAATGTATCCTATCAATATTCCAGGTAAAAATTTGTTACTCACATGAGAAGTGACCAGTTCCGAACCTTCTTCCACCGTTGCCAGCTTATCAATATAACCAACATTAATATATCCATCCCGGATTGCAGATAAATCTCCTGATATGGTACATAAGGTTTCCGTGCCAGATACATTTGCACTGACCTGACTATTGTCATCAATAATAGACCGCACTTTTGCATAATCATTGCCGACTTCCGTTACAATGCCGGCCAGTCCGCCATCTGCTAATATGTTGCAACCAACCTGAACACCGTCATTCTTTCCCTTGTCAATGATAAAAATATAAAACCAGTTTGAAGAATCAGTAGCTATCACTCTTGCCCCAATGGTATTATAATCAACATATTGTTCCTTGAGGTCTAATAGATTTTGTAAACGCTTTAGTTCAAAACTTTCCTGCTCATATACTTCAATCTGGGCAGATACTTCGTCTAATTTAGCTTGTAGTTCTTTGTTCTCTGCTAAAAGGGCAGCCTTTTCTTTCTGATTGGTTACACGGTTGTATACTGTTGTTCCCACTTCATTGATACCGGACTGCATAGGAGTAATTACTGCACTGGTAACAGTCTTTAAAAAGGAAAAACGGCTTTCTAAAATAACAGAAAAGAAAAGCAAAATAAAACAAATACATACTAAAAATAAATATATATATTTGGGAGGAATTACTTTCTTGTCATGAAAATCCATACTCTCACCATCCTCGAATTATATGTAACGGCACAGGTTGCCTTTTCCGTTCAAAACGCCATAAGTTTTATAGCATTAGTCATTAATACTTAATCGCATTAGATAATAATACCATATTTGAATGATTCTTACAAGATATGTTTGCAGACGTCTTTTCAAAAAAATAATCATCGGTTATAGTTCACTCGTTAGCCAGTAAACAGTCACCGAGTGTGGTATTGACAAATCACTGAATTGTAACTGCTCATTCTAAAAAACATTTTATACCGGAATGGAAAGTAATTTCTTTTTCTCAAGCTGGGACAATGTTTTCATTATTCCTATTTTTGCATGATGATAAGAAAGACCACCCTGGAAGTAAACGGTATACGGCTCATGCATTGGTGCATCGGCAGATAATTCAATTGATGCACCGGAGATAAAGGCACCGGCTGCCATGATAACATCACAATCATAACCCGGCATCGCCCAAGGAGTTGGTGTAACATGAGAGTCTACCGGTGCAGCATATTGGATTCCTTCACAAAAGGCAATTACTTTATCCGGATCGTGGAAAGTGACTGCCTGAATAATATCATGTCTTGATTCTGTAGAATTTGGGACACATTCATAGCCTAATTGCTCATATATATTAGCTGCAAAAATAGCACCTTTCAATGCACCTCCGACAACCTGTGGTGCCAAAAACAATCCTTGGAAAAAGTCTTTATTTACTCCTAATGTCGCTCCTACTTCGCCGCCGAGACCGGGTGCTGTCAAACGATAATAGGAATTTTCTACACATTCTTTTGTTCCACAAATATATCCGCCGATTGGTGCCAATCCTCCACCGGGATTCTTAATCAGAGAACCGACTACCATGTCAGCACCAACATTGGACGGTTCGTCTAGTTCTACAAATTCTCCATAACAATTATCTACCATGCAGATAATTTTCGGATTGATTTGTTTTATAAAGGTGATTAATTCGCCAATCTGTTTGACACTAAAAGTTGGTCTGGTCAGGTATCCCTTTGATCGTTGAATTGTCACCATTTTGGTTTTATCACTTATACTTTTTTTGATAGTATCATAGTCAAATGTGCCATCTTCTAACAATTCTACCTGTTTATAGCTTACCCCGTATTCTGCAAGGGAACCTTTTGAAGGACGAATTCCAATAATTTCTTCCATAGTATCATAGGGCTTACCTACCGGTGAGATCAATTCATCACCCGGCCGTAAGTTTGCAGACAAAGCAAGGGCAAGAGCATGGGTTCCACAGGTAATCTGTGGACGTACCAGTGCCGCTTCAGTTCCGAAAATGGATGCATATACTTTTTCTAACGTCTCTCTTCCGATATCGTTATAACCGTATCCTGTGGTAGGTGCAAAATGTGCTTCTGCCAGATGATGTTTCTGCATGGCTTTTAAAACTTTCATTTGATTACATTCTGTAACCATATCAATTTCTTCAAATCTTCCCTGTAAATTCTCCTCTGTTTTCTGGCAGAATGAAAATACGTTTTCTGATATTCCCATTTGTTCATAAGCTGATTTTAACTGGTTGTACATAATTAACTCTCCTGATATATATTTGTGTCATAACCGTTCAAAACGATTTCTATTGATAGTTTCTTGTCTTAATTTCTAAAATTATTCTTAATTGTGTAGATAAGCCGCATACACGTTGTTAGCATCATGGAAACACTTGCTGAAAAAATGCTTATCTTATGTTATGGCAGGATGTTCTTTTCTTTTAACTTCGTTAACATGAATTGTAACATTTCCTCTTCCGAAGCAAATTGGGTTTTGTCAATCCAGGTCACTTCTTTCTCACGTCGGAACCATGTAAGCTGCCGCTTGGCAAAATGTCTGGTATCTCTCTTTAATGTATATATTGCTTCTTCTAACGTACAAGTGTGTTCCAGGTAAGGAATGATCTCCTTATAGCCCAATCCCTGCATAGATACCATCTCTTTGGTACAACCGTAAGACAGAAGTTTGTTCACTTCTTCCACAAGACCATCTTGCACCATTTGATCAATGCGGTCTTCAATCCTTTTATAAAGAATATTCCGGTCATGATTCAGAACAAAGTAAGAAAAATTATAAGGGGATTCCTTTTGCCTTTGTTCTTCATTGTGCCGGGAAATCGGATAACCGGTATCGTGATAAAATTCCAAAGCACGTATTACACGCTTAATATTATTTTCATGAATCTCGTTATAAGAAACGGGATCCACATCTTTTAATAATTCATGAAGTGCATGTGCTCCATTTTTCTCATAATAATCTGTTAATTCTTTGCGATATGCAGACACTTCCGTGTCTTCAAAATCGATATCGTATAAAAGAGCCTGAATATAAAATCCGGTTCCTCCCACGACGATAGGAATTTTCCCTTGTGCGTAGATCTTTTCCATGGCTTCTTTTGCCATTGACTGAAAGATTACAACATTAAAATCTTCTGTCGGATCAAAGACATCAATGAGATAATGCTTAATACCTCTTTGTTCTTCCGGCATGATCTTAGCAGTTCCGATATCCATAAAACGGTAAACCTGCATTGAATCAGCAGAAATCAATTCTCCGTTTACAGCTTCTGCAAGATTCAAGGACAATGCAGTTTTTCCTACGGCAGTTGGTCCGGTCAGTATAATAAGCGGCTTTTTATTCGGATAATGTTTGTTCTGTTTTTGTTCTTCTTGTAATTGCATAGTGATCGTTCCTTCTACACATTAATTTTGAATACGTTTAAATTTACGCTCTAATTCTGTTTTTGTCAACGATATCATTGTTGGTCTTCCGTGAGGGCAATTATACGGATTATCTAATGTCAGCAATTCATCAATCAACGTATTGGCCTCTTTTTCGGAGATTGTCCAATTACCTTTGATAGCCGCTTTACATGCCATTCCCGATAATTTTTCCACAAAAAAGTCTAAAGTGATATTACCGGTATCTTCTAATAGAGAATTCAGCAAAGCGTTAAACAGTTGTTCCGGATCAATGCCCATTATATCGTCCGGCATTGCACGGATAACGATAGAGTCATCACCAAAATCTTCGATATCAAATCCGGTCTGCCGGAATAACGCAAGCTGGTTTATGACCAAAGTGTGTTCCACACTGTCTAAATGCAGGATTTTGGGAGGTAATAGCTGTTGAGAAAGTACGTTTTTTTCGGACATCCGTTTCATTAGACGTTCGAACATGACCTTTTCATGTGCAGCATGTTGATCCATAATATAGAGTTTGTTATCATATTCAATTAACCAATATGTTCGGAAGAGCTGACCGATTATGCGATGGGATTTTCTGGCTTCTTCTGAAATAAACTGTTCTACCGGCAGAGTCATTTGTTCTGCTTTTGAGATTTCATCATTGTTGGTTGCTGAAGAGGCTTCCTGTTCATCCGACTGTGGAATGGTTTGCTGTTCATTTTCTTTTTGAACCTCTGCTGTATTCTGTAATTGTAAATTCTTTTCGGATGTTGTTGGTTTCTGCTCTGTTCGTATTACATTTTGTTCCGATTCAATGTCAGATTGTGATGAAGAATCATTTTTTATTATTTCTTCTTTTTTTTCCGTGTTCATATCCAACTTAACAGATTGGTGACTTTCGGATTGATTTGCAGCAATGGCATTCTGATAACGCTTTGCTCTTGCCTCTTTTTCAAAAGGCTCAGGTACATTTGCCGTAAGTTTACGCTGTTGTTCAATGGTGATTGCTTTTTGTTCATTTACAGTCCGAAGGGAAACATCTGGTATCATCTCATCCTGTAATAAAGCCTGTCTTACACAATCTTTTACAAAATCAAATAATTTTTCTCCTTCCGAATACTTAAATTCCATCTTTGCAGGGTGTACATTGACATCTAGCTTTGTGCTGTCTAACGTGAAATGCAGAGAAGTAAACGGAAATTTGTGAATCATAACAAAAGATTTGTATGCCTCTTCAATCGCTTTGGTAATCACATTGTTTCGAATCGCTCTTCCATTCACAAAGTAATGTTCATAACTGCGATTTCCCTTTGAAATAAAAGCTTTTCCAACATATCCTTCTACTCCGAACTCACCGATATTCCGTTTTACCGGTAAAAGATTAGATGAGATATCCTTGCCGTATATATGATAGATCACATCCTTTAATGCTCCATTACCGGAAGTGGCAATTTTATTACTTCCATTGATAATATATTTGAAAGAAACTTCAGGATGAGACATTGCCAGTTTTGTGATCAGTTCTGTAATGTAACTTCCCTCTGTTGTTGCAGTTTTTAAGAATTTTTTTCTGGCAGGTACGTTATAGAATAAATTCCGGACAATGAGAGTCGTTCCGGTAGGAGCTCCAATCTCTTCATTTGCTATTTCTTTGCCACCGTGAATCTCATATCGTATTCCTGTTAAAGCATGTGCTGTCTTGGTGATACATTCCACCTGTGCAACTGCTGCAATACTGGCAAGTGCCTCTCCGCGGAATCCCAAAGAACTAACACTTAACAAGTCTTCAATCGTCATGATTTTGCTGGTTGCATGCCGGATAAATGCCGTTGGAACTTCTTCTTTCGCAATTCCCTGTCCGTTGTCCGTGATCCGGATAAAGGACGTGCCTCCGTCTTTGATTTCCACTGTAACTGCAGTTGCTCCGGCATCAATTGCATTTTCCACTAATTCTTTTACAACGGATGAAGGACGTTCTACCACCTCTCCTGCTGCTATTTTATTGATTGTTGCCTGGTCTAAAACCTTTATCATTTGCCTGTCTGCCTCCCTTTTGTCCTTATTGGATATATTTTTATGTCAACTGCTGTATCTCTGTGTATGTAAGCGTCATTTATCATTCAAACACTTCCTTAACATCACTTTCAAAAATGAATATGGTTGATAGTCATTCCCCAAGTATTTGCTTGATCACATCTCCTTGTACCGGTGCTGTTGCTGCCTGAAAAATATCAATTTGGTTATAGTCAGAGCTTCGATCAGAAAAAGCGGGAAACAAAAAACCAAATTGCGGTTCTCCCAGCTCATAATCAGCCAAAAGAGGTGCAATGGAGCAGATTATAAAATCATACACTTCCAAAGAATCATCCAAACGTTCCTTGTCAGTGGCTTTGACCGGTATATCGTAAGTGCCATAAAATAGATAAATTCCATAATCGGAAGTTGCCTGATACTTTTCTGCAATCATTTCATAAAAAACAGAAAGCAGTCCATCGTCCTTAAGTCCTGTGCTTTTCATTCCCATCAATAGCGTCCAAAAGCTCTCTTTTCCGGTAACTTTCGGCGCAAAAGAATACTCGACTAACTCTTCATTTGTCTTTGCAAACGGGATCGCTTTTGCAATTTCAAGATTCTTCTTTTTGTCACTTACAGACAAATTCAGAAAATGCGTATTAAACGTACCTTCCTCATAACCATCCCGATCCATATAACATCCTGCGATTCTGGAAAAACAGGTACGGGATGGTGTCATTCTTCTTGTTAATTCCAACATATCTTCCCGATTGATCATGATTATGCTACACCTTCTTTCCTCTTATGATCAGGGAGTACTGATTTATTTCTGATGGCAACAAGCCATGCATGTACCTTATACGGAATACAAATCTCATAATTTTGATATTTTTTTGAATAAGAATTATCATTCATATAGTCTGCTTTAGTTACTGTGATATTTTCTTTTACCAGTTTTACATTTCCATCAAAATTTACACCTAAAACACTTTTTTTGAATTCTACAATGGAATTGGAACATCCATTGCAGAAAAACAATACGATGACAAATAGAAATATTACGCTTTTTTTCATTCAAACACTTCCTTTACAACATCGCCAGCTTTTTCCATTATACATCATTTTCTAAGGGTTCTTGCATATAATATAATTGTTTATAAACTTCTTCATATGGAGGCGGCGAATTATTTTCATTAAAAAAAGGATTTTTCACTATATCATAATTATTGTTTCTATTACTATCATTTATATCCAGTGCTATCCAAAGATAAGGATAATAATCAATATCATAGCCGATTGTCTCATCTGCAAATCGATTATAGACATCAAGTATAATTTGCGTTTTTCCTTGTATGTCGTCTATCTTAATTTTGTCAACAAATCCATATTTAAGCCCTTCTTGGAAACAAAATGCTCCATCATATCCATTAGAAACATTATCCTCAAATGTAGGTGCAGTAAAAAAGAAATCTGCTCCAATTGATAGTTCTTTATCTTTTACATCCTCAACTCTCTGACCATCCAGAAAAAAAGATAAATTATAGTGTTGTATGCCATCCTCTTGTTTACCCTTTTCTATTTTGATATTTTCCTGCTCAATCCATATATCCCCCTTTGTTTTTATGCCATCATCTTCATTTTGGAAATATGGATTATAAATCAACAAATAATCGTCAGAGTTATCATCATCTTCCAACTGAATAGCAATCCAAATATATGGATAACTATCCGGCTCTCCCTGCATTGCCATAGCATTATAATCTGTCTGTAATAGTATATATCCATCACAAGAGCCTTCTTCTATTGTAAAAGAAGACTCCATCACTTTATACATAGCATCCTGTTCTGCATGAAGAGTCATTTCTCCAATTGCCTGTCCTAATTCCATCTCTAAAGTATATCTCACTGGAATTTCTTTAATATCCTTCTTTACCTCGCCCTCTACCCTATATGGAATACAAATCTCGTAATTTTGATATTTTTTTGAATAAGAATTATCATTCATATAGTCTGCTTTAGTTACTGTGATATCTTCTTTTACCAATTTTACATTTCCATCAAAATTAACACCTAAAACACTTTTGGGGAACTCTACAATGGAATTGGAACATCCATTGCAGAAAAACAACACGATGACAAATAGAAATATTACGCTTTTTTTCATTCAAACACTTCCTTTACGATATCTCCAGCTTTTCCCATCAAGCTATCAATCATTTTTGCAGGTGACTTTTTCAACGCAATATACATTTTATCATAGTACTTTTTCAGATACTTACGTAATGTTTTAAGGTCATTATTTTTTATTTTCTTCCAATTATTCTTTTTAAGAGCATTCGAAAGTTTATTTGCCAACTTAGTCTTTCCTTTTTTTCTTAGAAAATCATCAAAACTTTCATAACAATCTTTATTGTTCTTATAAAGTGACTTAACTATGGATTTTGTCTTTTCTGTTGTCAATTTTGTACATGCACTCGCATCAAAATTGTTAGGATCATTTAAGCTATATTCTTGCCCAGTTAACAAACTATTTATTCTTTTCATAGCCCGATATGCTAACACTTCATCAAGTGTTTGTCGTTTCAATTTAATTCTCTTTGTTTTAAAATCTTTGGGCTGCTTACATTTAGGTACATCAAAATACACTGTAACTTCATTCCCGTTTACTACATATGATGAATTAACAACATATCCACTTTCCTTTAAACCATAAATACCATCATCAGAATGATCATCATTGTTTAGATCATGAACATCTTTTTTTGCCTTTTTAAAATATTGCTCGCCACCTGAATCATATCCTTCAATAAACGCCTGTTTCAATTGCTCATTTGGAAACGTAATACAAGCCTTTATTTTTAAATTAGCCGGATCTGATGTATACCGTCCCCATTTGAATCCCGTTAACCACCAATGTGATTTTTTCACAGAAAAAATGTTCTTTGAAGTTTTTTTGTCAATTAATGACAAATCCATATCCCACAGGTTATCTTGATTGGTTTCATACCACTTGCCTATTTTTTCTTCTGCCTTTTTTAGAGCTTTTCTGGCATATCTATAATATACCCCTATTTCTCCTCCTGTCTCAATCCCATTACCATTTTCATCCTCTTCAAGCGGATTTTTTCCCATTTTTATCTCATCACCGTCGTACATATCATCCAAATCCGTATCATTATCTAATGGATCCGTTTTATATATGTTAATTTCTTCATAATCTGTCAATTTGTCTCCATCGGTATCCTCATCAAATGGATCTGTCCCATATTGCATTTCCTGCATATCAAGAAGTTGATCACCATCACTGTCTTCCATACCATCACTTATCCCATTATTATTTGTATCCGCATTCAATGGATCCGAACCTAACTCATACCATTCAAAATAATCGGTTAAACCATCGTTATCTGAATCTATTCTGTTCCAATCCGTGCCAATGCTTTTTTCAAGATAATCCTCTATTCCATCCCCATCTGTATCAATAACCTCAATTTCAAATTTTCCATTAATTTTTTTCACAACCAATTCATTAGAAATAATAGTGCTATCATCTAGTTCCTGTGTGGCAAAACATGAAAATATTTCATCACGATCATTCAAACTCAAACAATATTCGCTATCTGCGCCCTTTGTTACGATCTCCTCCTTTATTCCTCTTTCATTCAAATATAGATTGTACGGAACTGCTCTATAATCGCTATCTATGTATATATTCAATGAATCTGTGTCCTCAACAATTTCACCACTAAGAAGAATATATTGACCTGCTTCAAATTCTGCAATTTCTTCAATTTTGTTTTCTAGTACTTTTACATTATTTAACAATACATTGGAACTTCCTTTTCCTACATTAAATCCAAATGTAACTGTTCCTCCTGGTGGAACATCCGAATTATATGCATTATTGGTAATCAAATAATACGACCCGTGATGTTCTTTTATTGACGCATCCCAAATTTGCGTTATATCATTATCAAAATCAAACTCCATCTGCCAATCCTGTAACACACTATCTGTATTATTTTATTGCCAACAACACTCCTACGATCTTTTTCAATTCTTTCAACATATTATTATACTCTCTTTCTATTTAAATTTATCGTTTGATTTTTTAATAGTACATATCATTAGTCAATTTGTCAACATTTTCCATATCCTAATTATAAAGTAACTATTCATCAGATTTGCTACTGAAAAAAATTTTTCCATCTGAGCGGTTGCCCTTCTGTTTGCCGATACACAGCAGCAAGCTATGGCTATTTGCGGACGTCGGCACTTAACAATGCCTGAGACCTTGGCGAGTTTACGAGCCTGGTTCGAAGGTATGCTTTAGCTCGCGCCCGGCTTGGAAACGGTGAACCATAACTTGCTGCGTCCGGCGAAAAAAACAACCGCACAGGTGGAAAAATTTTATGCAAAACGGAGAACTTTTTATCTGAGCTGCGAAAGAAAATTCGCCATTTTACACTTTTTTTGCTGTATTATAGAAATAGCAAATACGGTGAGGAAATGTTATTACATGCCATAGGGGTAAATCCCCCGGGCTCAACTTCCGTCTCAGTCGTTGCTACTTGCCACCGGCAAGTAGCAACCTTTGAGGCAGCTATACGAACCCCCACAATAGGAATTAAATGAATAAGAACTTGTTAAAATGATAAGTACTCATTCATTCCATCTCTTGTAATCAAAAAATCAATCACGAAATCAAGGTTCAAACCCAAAATCCTGATAGTCATCAATTGTAAATCGATGGTAAATCATGTGACATCCTTCATCTGTTATGCAATAGCGAAACTCGTCCGGCTTTCCGTCTTCAAAGTAAAGAAGATAATCAAATTCGCCATGTGTAACTTTTTCAAAATGAACATGATCGGAATATTTTTGGAATAATTGTATAATCTCTTCAATCTTTGCGTCGTGTTTTGAAATAGTTTGAATAAAATCAGCAATAAATTCAGTATTACCCATATTAGTATGTACATAATCCGATGTTTGCGGAGGAAAAGTAAAGCAAAAGCGTTCTTTTACATTGGAAATCGTTACATCTCCAAATATCTCTTTTACTTCTCCACAAAATTCCTGTAATGCAGTGTTCATCTCATTGATATCATAATTTGTAGAAAGAAAACGATTCAGTGACAATAACGGATAATATAACCGAACTGTTTCGCTGCGATATCCTAGTTTGATCTGTTCTTCCTTCAAAACATCTATTATATTATTTTTTAAACCGGTATAATCCATAATGCATTCTCCTCTGGTAATATATTATTGATTCAGTCTCTCCTGTAGATCACTCAGATACAGCAATGCCTTCATCGGAGTCATATTGGACAGATCCAATGCTTTGATATCTGCCACAACACTGGATTCCTCTGCATTGCCAAACAGAGTTAGCTGACCATCTGTATCTTTCTTCTTTCCTTTAGTGCCTTTTCCCCTGGACGAAGTATCTTCTAATATCTTTGGCATGATATCTGCTGCCGCCGTTACGTTGATATCATGCTCTGCCAGTTCTGTTGAAATCTCCCTTGCTCTTGCCAGTACTACTTCCGGCACACCGGCAAGCTTCGCAACCTGGATGCCATAGCTCTTATCTGCACCACCCTTGATGATCTTACGAAGAAATACAATATCATCACCGGATTCTTTGACAGAAATGCAATAATTGTTTACACTGTCAAGTTTGCCTTCCAACTCTGTCAGCTCATGGTAGTGAGTGGCAAATAATGTTTTTGCACCTAACAGATCCTTTGAGCTGATGTATTCTACGACAGCCCAGGCAATGGAGAGGCCGTCATAGGTAGAAGTTCCACGTCCAATCTCATCTAAGATCAATAGACTGTTAGCGGTTGCATTTCGTAGAATATTTGCTACTTCGCTCATCTCCACCATAAAAGTACTCTGTCCGGATGCCAGATCATCGGAAGCCCCTACACGGGTAAAAATACGGTCTACGATACCAATTTCTGCAGAAGCTGCCGGTACAAAAGAACCAATTTGTGCCATCAAGACGATCAATGCAACCTGACGCATGTAGGTAGATTTACCTGCCATATTAGGCCCGGTTATGATACTCACGCAATTCTGACGATTATCCAGATATGTATCATTTGATATGAACATATCATTATCCATGATCTGCTCTATT
>CAJOPP010000164.1 GCA_905236365.1 uncultured Lachnospiraceae bacterium | reverse complement strand
TCTGAATCAGATTGTAAAACTGAAATACGAATCCCACATCATATCTTCTGTATGTATTGAGTTCTTTCTGCGAATAGGCGGATATTTCATTGCCGTCAAGAAAAACCCTGCCGCTGGTTAGAGTATCCATCCCTCCCAGTATGTTCAGAAGGGTAGTCTTGCCGGCGCCGGACTCTCCTACGATCACTGCTATCTCGCCCTTTTCAATTTCGAAACTGGCTCCGTCCAGGGCGTGAATGTCCACCTCGCCCATATGATATATCTTGCTTACGTTTTCAAACTCTACATAACTCATTAGATTATCCTGCTTCCGTAACGTTTAACCACATTATAGCAGAGTATGTTTCAAAGGATTACTATTTTAAATAAGAATTTCACAAATATGCTTTTGTTTGATTTATAAAAAAAATAAAAAGAACATACTTACTTAATTTTTATTGATTTTTCTTATGAGAATGATTATAATTAATGTACAGTAAATTCAATGATAAATTATTTACAAATACAGGGTAATTATATTTGTAGCTTAATATTATTGTTTTTAACTACATGATCTTCAGTACACAACGGTTTAGCCGTTTGTTATATGGTTGATTTGTAAATCTTTGTATTCAAAGTACATAATTACATTGGAATTACATCATTATTAATTATTTTACGGAGGATTTTATTTATGGCATTAGCAAAGACTATTTTAGTTGCATGTGGAACAGGTATTGCTACATCTACAGTAGCTGCAAAGAAGACGGAAAAGATTTGTAAGGAAGCTGGCATCGAAGTTAAGACAATACAGTGCAAGGCTATCGAAGCTGCATCAAAGATTCCTGTTACAAAACCAGACGTAATCGTTGCTACAACAGACATCCCTGGAGATCTTAAGGGAACTCCAATGTTAAATGGTAGATGCTTACTGACAGGCGTTGGCTTAGCTCAGTTCAAGGAAGACTTAATTAACGCTCTTAAATAAGTAGAATATTCTGATTTTACTGAAGATTTTACAGAATCAACTTTACCAAGATATTAATTAATGTACTTTTAGGTTGAGAGAAGAACAGAGAATCATCTGTTCTTTTTTCTTTTGTGCTGTCCTGCACCGCGAGGAACAGATCCGTCTGCCTTCCACAGCTTCTCATATTTAACTTGCAAACATTTGCAATATATTCTATAATTTAAATATAATTGAAGAAGGAGAGTGTTTTATGAAACTAATTGTTGCAGCTAGCATGAAAGATGCTAAGTTTAAAAAGTTTGAAGATCTTATCAAGAAGAACGTCGGCAAGGACGTTGAAGTTGTAAAATGCAACGTTATCACAGACAATTTTGAAGAACTGATAGAAACAGAAAAACCTGACGTAATAGTTAAAGTAGGCGTAAAGGTTCCTGAAACCGATGTACCAATTGTAGACGGCCTCGCTCTTAACTATCCCCAGATGGGCGCAAAGAAGCTCTGGAAAGCTCTCGAAGCTTACAAATAGTCAATATCAATTCAACCGGAATTGCAAAAAGAACAGTCAAAGTGACTGTTCTTTTTTTTGATGGTACGCCCGAGAGGACTCGAACCCCCAGAACTCGGTCCGTAGCCGAGAGCTTTATCCAATTAAGCGACAGGCGCACGCTAATTTCTAAAATAATATACCACAACGAAGAACAAATATCAATACATACCAGTGCTGCCAGACATCAGCCGGCGGAAGAATGTTACTTCGCATTAGACAGTTACTGCAGGAAACGTGCAATGAAAAAGGGGCTCCGATGGAGCCCCTCCGGGTGTGATTAGATTCTTTTTTTAATTTACTATGTAACTAATATATTATGTCCTAACTTTAAATTAGAGGCAAACCATCTTAGCGATAGCAAACGGTATCCAAGTAATGAACTGAGAACCTACGGCGATACATGTGATAGCTGTTCCGCCTTCAGGAATCTGCATTCCTGTGTAAGAAGCAAGTCCTGTCATTACTTCACCAGCGTATGTTGCACAGAACAGGTAGATGATGCACATGAGGATTGTTAAGAGAAGTCCTCTGAATAAGTTACCATGGTTTGGTAATACGCAGCATTCTACGTAGAATACGAGTGCAGATAAGTCGGTGAGTGGAAGAGTCTTGTTGAATGGAAGTATAACAGCTTCAACGTAGATGATTGGAATAGCAAGAAGTGCTAATGTAACTACGAATGGATGACCTGTTGCTACTGCAGCATCAAGACCGATGTAGAGTTCTTTACCTGGGAATCTCTTTTCAAGGAATTCCTGTGTGAATTCAGAGATAGGCATAAGACCTTCCATAAGGAGTGCTACCATTCTTGGGATAAGAATCATAACTGCAGAGATGTTCATACCTGTCTTAAGGATTTCCTGAACTGCTGTCATGAATGGCTTGTCCGGAGTTGTGAAGGAAGCAAGAGCCTGGAGTAATCCACCGATGATAAGACCGATCATAAGAGGTTCACCTAAAAGACCGAGCTTTTCAGAGATACCTTCAAGGCTGATGTCGATGTCCTTGAGTCCAGGAATCATACCGATAAACTTATCTACTGGATAAGTAACGATACATCCGTTGATGGACTGAATATGTGGAAGTGAAATACCTTCAAGACCGAATACTTCTGCGCAGTCTGCCTGAACCCAGTCAGCTACTACGAAGATGATACCCATGCAGAGTGCAGCCTGTCCAAGAGCGAATACCCATGCTAAAGCTGTTCCGTTGCAAACGAGAACGATAGCTGAAGCGATGAAGAGTACGTGCCAGTAGTTCCAGATATCAACGTCCATTGTCTTTGTAAGACCTGTAGCGATCATAACGATGTTAGTAATGATAACAACGATGAATACCCATGGAACAACTTCTGTAGACCAAGCGATAGCAGCACCAGCTGGCCAACCTACGTCAAATGTTGTTAATTTAAAGTTTAAGTTGTTAACTAAGTCCTGTCCAAGTACTCCAACTGTAGAAGACATGATACCGATAACGGCATTAAGTCCGATGAAACCAACACCAAATGTAAGACCAGCTCTAAGAGCTTCGCCAAACTTAGCGCCCATTACCATACCGAGAATGGTAAGGATGATTGGCATCATTACGGAAGCACCTGCACCACTAAGCCAACTAAAAATAGCGGTTAAAAATTGCATAGTTTTCTCCTTTAATTTATTTTTGTTTGTTTATGTTAAATGTTTGTGCTTGTTTGAATAATACCTGATAATAAAATTCACTGTTGTGAAATGTTCTAATCACTCCCACTCGTTACAAGCAAAAACATTATAACCTTGGTAGGTATCTGTTAAGTTTTCAAATATCTCGACCCGCCGGGGTCAGTCTGCAATATTGTGCAGAGGTCTAAAAAAACAGATGTGCAAAATATTACATAATTAGTATAATCATTACCCTGCTCTTTGTCAATAAATAGAAATGCAAAATGATAAATCTTTTTGCATTTTCGACGTCTTTAAACCGTGTTCCAATGTCCGAAGCCTCCGCTCAGGAATGCCTGAAACCCCGCAGTCAAGGGATTTTCTTAGTGTCTA
>CAJOPP010000163.1 GCA_905236365.1 uncultured Lachnospiraceae bacterium | reverse complement strand
CGTTGCGTTTAAAGTTAAGCGAAAGCGTGCCCGAAATGGAAAACATATAGCATATCCGGCAACGTCCGGCTTAAGTAAATGACATTGACACTGAACGGTAACAGATAAAATATTTATTGTTTACTTATACACCTTATCATTACTGTACTTTTATGCAAGTTGACTCGCGGCCACTTCTTTTGCTTTTGCAATTGCGGCATCAATACCTGCAGGATTCTTTCCACCTGCCTGTGCCATATTCGGACGGCCACCACCGCCACCACCAACAAGTGGAGCGATTTCTTTGATCAGGTTACCGGCATGGGCACCTTTCTTGACAGCCGCACCCGTTGCCATAGCAATCAGATTCACTTTTCCATCATTTGCTGAAGCAATAACAACAACACCGTCGGATACCTTACCCTTTAACTGATCGCCCAAATCACGAAGACCGTTCATATCCACACCTTCTACCGAAGTTGCTATAATGTTAAATTCACCAACAGAAATCATGTCAGAGGTTACATCTCCTAAAGATTCATTGGCTAATTTAGCTTTCAAAGACTCATTCTCAGAAGAAAGTTCTTTGATCTGTGTCAAAGTATGGGTCAATTTATCAATTAACTGATCCGGATTAGCTTTCAATAATCGGGATGCTTCTTCAACTTTGTTTTCTAATTCTTTGTAATATCGGAATACTCCCTCTCCGGTCAATGCTTCAATACGTCTTACCCCTGATGCAATACCTGATTCGGAAACGATTTTGAATGTAGTAATCGCACTGGTGTTCTTTACATGTGTACCACCACAAAGTTCCACAGAGAAATCAGACATGTTGACTACACGTACAACATCTCCGTATTTTTCGCCAAACAATGCCATAGCACCGGTTTTCTTTGCTTCCTCAATTGGCATCTGAGCAATGTTGACCGGTAACGCATTTGCAATCTCCCGGTTCACGATTGCTTCTACTTTGGCAATTTCCTCCTCTGTCATTGGAGAGAAATGAGAAAAATCAAATCGCAAACGATCCGGTGTGACCAGCGAACCTTTCTGTTCTACATGATTTCCCAATACCATCTTCAATGCTTTTTGAAGCAAATGAGTCGCACTATGGTTCTTGCAGGTATCAGCTCTTCCGGCAGTATCAATCTGGAGATGTACGATATCACCGGTCTTAAACATTCCTTTCGTGACAATTCCGATATGACCGTATTTGCCACCCTTTAATTTGATTGTATCTTTTACAAGAAATTCTGCATCTCCGGCAGTAACCACACCGGTATCCCCTTGCTGTCCACCCATGGTAGCATAAAACGGAGTCTGCTCTACAAACAAAGTCGCCTCATCGCCTTCTGCAATCGCTTCCACAATGGAATCCGTCGTCAAAACCGTAATCCTGGAATCATAATTATCATTATCATAACCCACAAATTCAGTGGTAATAGCTGGATCAATCTCGTCATATACAGTTGCATCAGCACCCATGTAGTTGGTTACCTTACGGGCAGTACGTGCTTTCACACGTTGCTCTTCCATGCATACTTTGAATCCTGCCTCATCAATGGAAAGACCTTTTTCCTCTAAAATCTCTTTGGTAAGATCTACAGGGAATCCATAAGTATCATAAAGTTTAAATACATCCTTTCCGGATAATGTCTTGTCACCTGATTTTGTAAGATTGTCTTCCATTTCCGAAAGAATTGCAAGTCCCTGATCAATCGTCTTATTAAACTGATTCTCTTCCTGTGTCAAAACGCGGAAAATAAATTCCTTTTTCTCGTCCAATTCCGGATATCCGTCTTTGGATTCTTCAATTACCGTCTCACTAAGTTTTGCAAGGAAAGTCCCGTCTATTCCTAATAATCGTCCATGTCTTGCAGCACGACGGATCAATCGGCGAAGAACATAACCTCTTCCTTCATTTGACGGCATAATACCATCTGAAATCATAAAAGTAGAGGAACGAATATGGTCTGTAATCAAACGGATGGAAACGTCCTTCTTCTCGTCGGTATGATAAGTCACATTTGCAAATTCACATACCTTGTTACGCAATGCCTCAATCGTATCCACATCAAAAATAGAATCCACATCCTGCACAACAGAAGCCAGACGCTCTAATCCCATACCGGTATCGATATTCTTATTCTCTAATTCGGTATAATTGCCATGACCATCATTGTCAAACTGGGTAAATACATTATTCCAGATTTCCATATAGCGGTCACAATCACAGCCAACCGTACAATCCGGTTTACCACATCCATATTTTTCACCACGGTCATAATAAATCTCAGAACACGGACCGCACGGACCGGAACCATGCTCCCAGAAATTATCCTCTTTTCCAAAACGATAAATTCGTTCTTCCGGAATTCCAATCATCTTGTTCCACAATTCATAAGCTTCATCATCTTCCATATATACGGAAGGATATAGACGATCCGGATCCATTCCAAGTACTTCTGTTAAAAACTCCCATGACCAACTGATTGCCTCTTTCTTAAAATAATCACCAAAAGAAAAATTGCCCAGCATCTCAAAAAAAGTACCATGACGTGCTGTTTTACCCACATTTTCAATATCCCCGGTACGGATACATTTCTGGCAGGTCGTCACTCTCTTTCTCGGCGGAATCTCCTGTCCTGTAAAATATGGCTTAAGCGGTGCCATACCTGCGTTGATCAACAATAATGAATTATCATTATGGGGAACCAATGAAAAGCTGTTCATCCTAAGATGATCTTTACTTTCAAAAAATTCCAGATACATTTTTCTAAGTTCATTTAAACCGTATTTTTTCACAACTCTTTCCTCACTTACCATGTTTAATTTATCAATTATGAAACTTTTGCGTATCTGTTCAGCACTGCTGAATAGATACACCTATTCTTTTTCGTGATCACCTTCGACTGAAGGCTGCTCCTTTGCAAGTTTATTCTTTTTGATCTTTGATCCACATAAAACTCCGCAAAAAGCGACTACTCCCAAAACAATAAATTTGAAAACATATTCTAAAAATTCACTTACTAATAACACTGTAATCCCTCCATTCATTATTAATGTCTGTTATCCAGTTCTTTTGTTATATCCTCCCATGTAACACCTCTTTCCACCATCAAAACCATACAATGATAAAGGAAATCGGAAATCTCATATTTGATTTCTTCCGGATCCGGATTCTTGGCCGCAATTACAATCTCTGTGCTCTCTTCACCCACTTTTTTCAAAATCTTATCAATTCCCTGTGCAAAAAGATAATTGGTATAGGAGCCTTCCTTCGGATTTTTCTTGCGATCCAGAATCACATCATAAACCTGATTGAATACATTCAGCGGATTGGAATCATCATATTCTTTTTTTGCCAATGGAGTAAAGAAACAAGTCGGATTGCCTGTATGGCAGGCAACTCCAATCTGAGAAACTTTAGCCAGGATCGTATCCTTATCACAATCGATTGTCAGTTCTTTCACAAACTGGAAATGACCACTCTCCTCACCCTTTGTCCAAAGTTTCTGCCTGCTTCTGGAATAATAAGTCATTCTTCCCGTCTCTAGAGTCTTATAATAAGATTCTTTATTCATATAAGCCATCATCAAAACTTCCTGAGTCTTGTAATCCTGCACAATACAAGGAATCAGACCTTTATCATCCAGCTTAAAAGCATCAAAATCAAGTGCACTTTCAAAGGTATTCACTTCAATATTCTGTTCTGCCAAATGCTTTTTGAGTGCCATGACATCCAAATGTTCTCCACCGGAATAGAGAATCGTATCTGCTTGGGTATCCTGGATTGTTGAAGTGATTTTAGCAAATTCATCCGTCTCTACACTGATCATTACCGGAATATTCAATCCTTCTCTAATATTGCGAACTCTCTTTTCCTGCCCTTTTTTGAAGCCTAAAAGCCAGATACCGCCGGCACCCATGTCTTCACACTGTTCTGCAAATTCTGCTGCATCGATATCTTCCAAATCAATGGCGACACCAATCTTTTCTTTGCCAAAACGTTCTGACATCTCTTTCACAAAATGAATATCCAGTCTTGCAGCATGCTTCATGTAAACCATACTTGCACCAGCATAAAGCATCTTCTTTACATCTTCCAGTCGTTTCACTCCTCCACCGACGATAACCGGAACTTCTGAAACTTTTGCAATTGCCTTTAGATGCTCAATATCAATCTCCCTGTGTTCTTCAATTGCACTTATATCCATATATGCAATCTCATCAGCTCCATCATTGGAATAATCTACTGCCTGCCTGATTGAATCATTCTTGTCTAATTCTGCAATAATTTTTATGTAGCTCATCTCTTCCTCCTTATAAAGTTCCCTTTGTAGAAAGTACACTATCCTTCATTCTTGAATCCACCTGAGTTGCCTCATCCAGTGCTTTCGCAAAAGCCTTAAAAGCCGCCTCAATGATATGGTGATTATTACTTCCATCTAATTGTTTGATATGAAGATTCATACCGGCACTATAGGAAACCGCATAAAAGAATTCTTTTACCATCTCTGTGTCAAAATATCCCACTTGATCAACTGTTAAATTCAGATCATAAGAAAAATATGGTCTCCCCGACAGATCCAATGCACATAATATCAATGTTTCGTCCATAGGAAGAATTCGCTGTCCATAGCGTTTGATTCCTATCTTATCCCCGATTGCCTTTTTGATTGCCGAACCTAGAACAATACCGGTATCTTCTATTGTATGATGGGAATCTACGTACAAATCCCCTTTTGCTACGATTTTCAGATCAAAGAAACCATGCTTTGCAAAAGAAGTAAGCATATGATCAAAAAAGCCTATCCCCGTATCAATCTTTGCCTGACCGGAACCATCAATATGAAGTTCCATCTTTATATCTGTTTCATTTGTTTTCCGCTCAATATATGCAATTCTATCAGCCATTTGGCCCTCCTGTTCTAATACTGTATCCAAGTACTCAAAGGTAAGCAGCAAAGAAAACTATGCACATTGCCTCTTACTTGTTTCATGATTGTCAAGGATGAAAATGTTTCCCTGACAATTGATAGATAATTCAAGAACGCCTTATGAGTTCTTGATGCGAAATGCACGTCAGCATTGCTGACACCTCTTTGAAATGAAGCCGGGGTCAAAACTATGCTTCACAAAGTATAGTTATCAAGTTGCACATACAATATAGCATCGGAACAAATTCAGGCTGTGAAAGTAAAACCATGAGAATCGTGGAAACCTTTGCTTAACTCAATTCTCGTCTTATAGGCTTATTGGAACATTTAGCCTGACTGAGTAGAACTGCATATTGTATGTGTTACTTGAAGAAGTAAACCCGAAATACATAGTTTCGAACTCAACAACTTTACAATTGTATTTATTGTATCACATTTTATTTGAAAATACCATATTTGTATCACTCAAAACGTACTTTGATAGAATTCGCATGTGCGGTAAGCTGTTCACTTGTTGCAAAGTCAATAATATCCTGGTGGATTGGCTCCAATGCTTCTTTGGAATAATAAATAATACTTGATTTTTTCACAAAATCATCTACGCTGAGTGGTGAAAAGAACTTTGCTGTTCCGTTCGTTGGTAATACATGGTTTGGACCGGCAAAATAATCACCGAGAGGTTCCGAACTATATTCCCCAATGAAAATAGCACCGGCATTACGAATCTTCATCATCACTTCAAATGGATTCTTTGTGACAATTTCTAAGTGTTCACTTGCAATGTCATTGGCTGCTTCAATTGCTTCTTCCATATTCTCTGCAACCAGAATATATCCATAATTTTCAATGGATTTTTGTATAATTTCACCCCTGCTAAGCTCTGCGATAAACTGGTCTACCTGTTCTGACACTTTCTTTGCAAGCTCTTCTGAAGTTGTAACCAAAATGGCAGATGCAAGTTCATCATGCTCTGCCTGGGAAAGCAGATCGGCTGCAACATATCTTGGATTTGCACTTTCGTCAGCTAATACCAGTATCTCAGAAGGACCTGCAATAGAGTCAATACTTACATAACCATATACTGCACGCTTTGCCAATGCGACAAAAATATTGCCGGGTCCAACAATCTTATCTACTTTCGGAATTGATTCTGTTCCATATGCTAGTGCAGCAATTGCCTGTGCACCGCCTGCTTTATAAATTGCATCTACTCCTGCCTCGTTAGCGGCTACAAGAGTTGTAGCATATACTTTTCCCTCTGCATTACATGGTGTTGTCATAATAATATTTTTAACTCCTGCAACTTTTGCAGGTACAATATTCATCAATACGGAAGACGGATAAACCGCTTTTCCTCCAGGCACATACACACCAACAGACTGAATCGGTGTCACTTTCTGACCCAGCATGGTTCCTTCTTCTGTGGAATCAAACCAACTGTACTGTTTCTGTTTTTCATGGTAGGAACGAATATTGGTAAGTGCCTTTCGAATGACTTCTAACAGATGTTCATCAACCTCTTTATAAGCTTCCTCAATCTCTTCTTTCGTGACTTTTACATTGCTTTCGTTAATATCCGCTTTGTCAAAATTCTTTGTATATTCAAACAATGCCTGATTCCCGTTTTCCTTTATATTATCGACAATTTCCTGTACGGTATCAGCATACTGTGTATAATGATTTGGACTTCTTTTCAAGAGGTCTTCCAATAAATTTTCCTTTGTTTCCCTTGTTAATTTAACAATTCTCATACTTTGATTCCTTTCCAATCTTTTATTTGTCTGTTTCTTCTACACTACTTTGAAAAATCAAAATTACTGATAAATCAATTGTTTTAAGTCGTTCACAATTTTCATGATTCGCTGTTGTTCCATTTTAAGACTGACCTTATTAACCACCATACGACAAGATAATGGGCAGATTTCTTCCAATACTTCTAATCCGTTTTCCTTCAGTGTTGTTCCTGTCTCAACAATATCCACAATAACATCCGACAAGTCCACGATTGGTGCTAATTCTACGGAACCATTTAGTTTAACAATTTCAATGGTCTGATTCTTCTTGGTATTAAAATAATTTTTGGCAATGTTCGGATATTTACTAGCCACCCGAATAATTTCATTCTTTTGCAGTATCTCTCGGGCAGAATCCGGTCCGCAGACACACATCCGGCATTTGCCAAATCCCAAATCCAGGACCTCATAAAGATTATCACGTTCTTCTTCCAAAATCGTATCTTTTCCAACAACCCCAATATCAGCTGCACCATATTCCACATAAGTAGGCACATCACCTGCCTTCGCCAAAAAAAATCTAAGCTTCAATTCTTCATTGGTAAAAATCAGTTTTCTGGTATCCGGATCCTTCATCTCCTCACAGGTAATTCCAATCTGTTCCAGATAACCAAGTGTTTTCTTAGCCAAACGACCTTTGGCTAAGGCAAATGTCAAATATCTCATTATATTTTATCCTCATTTCTTTCTCTTCTTATTTCCGGGTGAATCTGTAAACTTTTTCAGCTTGTAACCGATTATATAGCATCGATTTGGGCACTTCCAACATTTCCTGAAACAAAATCATATATATCTACCATTGTATCTGATGTCAGATAAAACATACCGGAAAAATGATTTTTCTTTCCATAGGATGCATAATCTTCGACATTTTTCTTTTTGGATTTACGGATCAATTCTACTTTACGGTCTGAACTGCGCAAATGATTTGCCAACTGAATTGCCGACTTCTGCTGTTCAATTTCATAAAGAATGATACTGTCGGAATTATCAATCGGAACCTCAATCTTCTGTCTGGAAATTGCCATCATCAAGTCGTCAATATAAAATGCAAATCCAATGGCTGAAGCATCCTTCCCGTACTGTCTCAGAAGATTATTATACCGTCCGCCCTTCACAACTGCGTCACCCGTACCATATGTATACCCACGGAATACGATTCCTGTATAATATTCGTATCGGCTCAAAAGAGAAAAATCAAAGCTGATATACTGCTCATATCCGGAATAAGATAATGCCTTATATACTTTTTCTAACCGCTCAATTGCATCTAATGAAACTTTATTTGTTACCAGTTTTTTTGCATTCTCCAACATCTCAAAACCACCAAACAACCGGTCAAAACTTAATAACACTTTCCTGGTCTTTTCATCTAGATCCAATTCTTTGATCAACGATTCCAATCCAAAGAAATTGCGGTTATGAATATATTCCCGAATCGCATTCCCGGTCTCCTCATTTAATCTGGCTTCTTCCAGAATCCCCTTAAAAAAGTCTACCTCACCAATTTCAATCTGAAATTCTTTCATCCCGGCTGCAAGAAAACAATCAATCACAGTTGCAATCACTTCTGCATCGGCTGCAGAAGAATCGTCATTGATCAATTCTGCCCCAAGCTGCGTAATTTCCTTCAATTTTCCCTGATGGTTATGGGTATTGAAAAAAGTATTTCCTTGATAGCTGAGACGAATCGGCAGTTCTTCATCCTCATAATATTTTGCAACACAACGTGCAATGCTTGGCGTAAAGTCCGGTCGGAGGACTAATGTATGATTCTCTCTGTCAAAAAATTTGTACATTTCAGTCGAAGCTGCAGAACCTTTATCCTGATTAAAAATATCAAAATATTCAAATGTAGGTGTCTGTATATCATTATAACTGTAAAGAGATAGTACATGATGCATCTGCTGCAAAACCTTTAATTTCTTCTTGCATTCATTGTCATAGATATCTCTGACTCCTTCCGGAGTGTGTAACAGTTTTTCCATTTTTTTCTCCTTTCTTATTCCGGCTCCGAATCCATATAATCAACACTGAATAACCGGAGGTGTCGGTCCTCTTGACGCATCAACATTATTGTATTATGCGTATTACAATAAAAAGTGTTATCACTTTATCGAATTAAAGTGATAACTTATTACTTCGATACTTTATTAAAAACATGGTTATTATATGAAAAAGTTGTTAATCTGTCAACCGGAAAATTGAGTACAAAAAAAATGTTCGTTCAGGTATTACACTCTTCAAAAGCAAAGAGACTTGTCTATTTTATCACTAAATAAACAAACAACTACCCTCGAACATTTTCTTTGTATTGAATTAGGAATTATCATAACGTTTTTGATTTTCATATAAAACAGGCAATATTAGCCAAGCTTTATTGTCCGGATTATTCTAAATCCATCTGGATACATCTCTGGGATTATAAATCAGGTTTTCCCATTGAGCAAGCTGTTCTTCTGTCATAAATCCATACGAAGTACCCAAAAATCCAATCTTATGAGAAGCAAAGATCAATGCTTTGCGAATTGCATCAACAGAATCTTTGGATTTTAAGTAATAGTGTAAGAAGCATGCAAAAGTGGCATTACCTGAACCTGCATTATTTACAACAGCAACACTCTTAACGGGATCAAAGTGAACATTAATCTCCCGATCCCGGTCATAAAGAATCAATCCTCCTGCTTCCTGTCCTAAAATAATGATATCAGGATCATACTTCGCAGCAGTCGACTTGATAAATTCAAATGGATCATCTTCAATTGTATTATCGCTAAAATACAAAATGTCTGCGTTTTTCAAAAAATCTTCATTATAAATCTCTTTTTCTACTTCAAACTGGTGTATCTTTACCGCAAGCTTTTTGTTATAATCCTTTACATATGGAATAAACGACCGACAGAAATTTGCATTGGATAAGAACACCATATCACAATCGTTTATAATCGGTTCTAATAAAGTCATATCGTACTCTGCATCACGAATATCCTTTAAATCTTCAAATTTCTGCTGCCTACGCTGTTTATCAAAAATAAGCACTTCTGTTGGAGTCTCTTTCATGATTGGAAGTACATAATCTGTGGAAAGAGAAACCCGTCTGTCAGGAGGATTAAAGATTCCCAAATTCTGCAATTTTCCAACGACAGTCATAAATTCTACATCATTTCCTAGCCACTTCAAAGCAAGAGAGATATTAAATGCATCACCACCTGCTGCCGTTTGAATAGCATCTTTTAATGATAAAAAAGGTGCATATTGAATAGGAATCTTGTTGACCTTCACAATCGTCTCAATCTGCGTAAGACCAGCTACAATAAATTTACTCAAAAAACCCCTCCTTCCTATCAAAATCATGTCACATCCGATTTAAAATACATAGAAAAATAAAATGGGGACATAGTCTGAACACGATTTTACTGGTTCTGATATTTTGCAACGTGTCTTGCAATCAGTTCTTCATCATCAAAATAATTGATCTTCATTGCTGCTTTAACATCAGCCAGTGTCTTTGCTGCTACCTGTTCTGCCTCTGCACTTCCCTTCTTTAAAATATCGTAAACATACGCAATATCCTTCTCATATTCATGTCTGCGATTGCGAATCGGTTCTAATTCCTCCTGTAATACCTGATTCAAAAACTTCTTAACTTTCACATCTCCGAGTCCTCCCCGTGTATAATGTGCCTTCAATTCATCCAAATTCGCATAATCTGGCAAATACCGTTCAAAATGCTCTGTTTTACAAAATGCATCCAGATAGGTAAATACCGTATTGCCTTCCAATTTGCCCGGATCGCTAATCTTGATATGGTCCGGATCAGTGTACATACTCATAACCTTCTTCTTGATTTCTTCCGGTTCTTCTGAAAGATAGATACAATTTCCCAAAGACTTGCTCATCTTCGCCTTGCCATCGATTCCAGGGAGACGTTTGCAAGCTTCATTATCCGGAAGTAAAATATCCGGATCCGTCAAAGCTTCTCCATAGACAGAATTGAATTTGTGTACAATCTCTTTGGTCTGCTCTAACATTGGAAGCTGGTCTTCACCAACCGGTACCGTAGTTGCCTGAAAAGCTGTAATATCAGCCGCCTGACTAATTGGATAAGTAAAGAATCCAACCGGTATACTTGCTTCAAAATTACGCATCTTAATCTCATTCTTTACAGTTGGATTCCTCTGTAATCTGGATACTGTGACCAAATTCATATAATAAAAGCTAAGTTCCGTAAGTTCAGGAATCATAGACTGAATAAACAACGTAGATTTGGAAGGATCCAGTCCACAGGCCAGATAGTCCAAAGCTACTTCAATAATATTTTCACGTACTTTCTCCGGATTATCTGCATTGTCTGTCAGTGCCTGTGCATCCGCTATCATGATATAAATCTTGTCGTATTCACCGGAATTCTGTAACTCCACCCTTCTTTTCAAAGAACCAACGTAATGTCCCACATGAAGTCTTCCTGTTGGTCTGTCACCAGTTAAAATAATCTTTCCCATCTCAAATCTCCTCATTAAAATATGTAATGTATCTATTCAGCAGTACTAAACAGATACGCAACAGGCATGGTGCTGACGCATATTCCAGTATGCCTGTTGCATTGTAAAATATACATTTATGTACACATCTCGCAGTTTATGCGAAATGCTACATAAACAGTTACTATGTAATAGCTATATTAATTATACAACAAACGCCCCAAAAAAGAAAGTGTCAATCCCCTTCAAACCGTTCGGCAAGTCACAGTTCGTTACCAGTTCACTCGGTGGCTGTTTACCTGTCGGCAAAGTAAGCTGTAATGATGGATAACCCGATTTTATTTACGCTCAAGCAAATCCGTATTAACAGCTTCCAGATAATGTACTAATG
>CAJOPP010000162.1 GCA_905236365.1 uncultured Lachnospiraceae bacterium | reverse complement strand
CGGCGTTTGCAGATAGCCCTACATGGTAAAACATATAGCATATCCGGCAACTGTGTATTGGCAAATTCTTAAGTAAATGACATTGTTGCTGAATAGATATAAGATAAGTATCATACACAGCAGGGTTATAGAAGAAAGGAGATATGGAGATAATGGAGCAGGAAACAAGACGAAAGAAAATTATAAAGAAGGTTGCAGTGATTTTTTTGGTTGTGCTTTTGATTCTGACCTTCTTTTCCAATACAATCATGAACTATTCGTTGGCGGAAGTTTCGACGGAAACAGTCTCAAATGGAACGGTAGCCAATAAGGTAAGAGGGCAGGGAATCGTAGAGGCGAATTCCGGGTATGAGGTAACAGTCAGTGGTTCCCGGGTCATCAAGGAAGTGAAAGTAGAAGTCGGGGATAAGGTCGAGAAAGATCAGGTATTATTTACCTTTGAAGAAGGGGAAGAGAACAGCGAATGGAAGCAGGCACAGGATGAGCTGGATGAGATGGAGCTGGCATATGCCAAGTCACTGCTGAAACTTCTTCCGGATCATTATAGAGACAACCTGGCAATTCAAAGTGCTAAGGATGAACTCGATGCAGCTATCAAGGCTCAGGAAAAGGCGGGAAAGAATGACAGTGCTCTGTCCAAAGCAAAGAAAGAAGCGGCAAAGGCACAGAAGAACGTGGACGCAATGAAAAAAACGGTGGATTCATTACAGGAAAAAGTAGATGCTTATGGAGAGCTTGGGGATTATGATGCCATGGTAGAGCAGGTAGAGTCGAGTACCAGAGAATTGGCAGCAGCCAAGCAGAAACTGGCAGATGACAAAGAGGATCTGGCTGCGATGGATCCGTCGGAAGATATGTATATAACACAGGAACGTCTGATCCGGGATGAGGAAGTGGATATTCAGAACAAAGAGACTGATTTAAAAAATCTGAAGGCAAAGGCGGAAACCTTGAAGTCTACCAGTGCTACTTATAAACAGGCAAAGAGTGATTTGGACGCTTCTAGTAAGGAACTGGAATCCCTGCAAACAGAGTTGAGTGAAAAGAATGCAGAAGTGGAGAGACTTAGTGCAGAGCCTACAGCTGAGAGTGCAAAAGCAGATGTGAAAGAAAAACAGAATACATTAGATGGTCTTTTGTATGATCTGCAAAGAGCGATAGCGGAAGAAGATCTGACACAGCAACAGGAGAATCTGGATATGAAGGCAGATCAGGAGAAGATTCAGAAGCAGAAAGAAAAAGTAGAGAAATTGAAAAAGAGCGATGATTTAAAGGAAGTCAAGGCAAAAGAAGAAGGTATTGTAACTTCTATTGATTGTAAAGCAGGGGATACTGTGACCGCCGAACTTCCTTTGGCCAACGTGCAGTTGGAAGATGCCGGCTATATTGTGAAAATTACAGTAAACAAGCAGCAGAGTAAATTGATCAAAGTAGGAAGTGAAGCAACTGTCGGCAACGGCTATAGTTATGGTGGAGAAGAAACGACGGCAACGGTTAAAAGCATCAAGGCTGATCCGGAAAATCCAAATCAGAATATGGTCGTTACGTTTGAAGTGAAAGGTGATGTCGATGTTGGACAGGAAATTAGCATTTCTGCGGGTGAGAAGAGCAATCGATATGACAGTGTGGTTCCGAATAATGCAATCAGGGAGGACAGCAAAGGAAAATTTGTACTTGTGGTTACAGTAAAAGGAACTCCATTAGGAAATCGATACACCGTAAAACGTGCCGATATTGAGGTTTTGGCACAGGATGATACTTCATCCGGAGTTTCCGGGGGAGTTTATCAGGGTGATAATGTGGTGACAAATTCTTCCAAGCCATTGGAAGATGGTATTCATGTGAGATTAGTAGATTAGGAGATTATTATGAAGAATAAGGAATGGAATATCAGAAAGATCATTCTTCTAGTAGTAAATGCAGTCCTGCTGCTCCTTTTTCTAATCGTTTCCTGTGCAACAAAAAGCTCCGTAAACAGATTAGATTCTCAACAGGAAGCTGCACGATGGGCAAACGGAAAGGATCCGTATGCACAGGTCAGTGCGTTTTTTTCACCGGAGCAGGGCATTCAGGAAGATACCATTGCGAATGTGCGTGGTTCCATCAATGGAAAGCTTGCAGATGATGCCTATGATGTCGGACAGGAAAATGTCCGGGTATGGATCGATGGCTATTCCGGTGAGTGCCAGACCAGTGTCCGGCGGGATACGAATGAATTGAGTGTCACAGCTGTTGGCGTGGGAGGAGATTTTTTTCAGTTTCACCCATATCCATTGTTATCCGGAAGTTATATTTCAGAATCGGATATGAATCATGACCGGATTGTGGTAGACAGGGGATTTGCCTGGGCGATGTTTGGTTCCAATGATATTGTTGGTATGCAGATCTGGATGGATAATACGATTTATACCATTGTCGGCGTAGTGGCGGTAGATGAGGAAAAGGTGTCTCAAACTGCCTACGGAAATGGCAATCGGATCTACTTCCTGTATGACCAGTTAAAGAAGCAGCAGGAGGGGTTGAAGATTACCTGTTATGAAGCGGTACTTCCGAATCCGATTACCAATTATGCGAGTGGTGTGGTCAAAAGTGCTTTTGATCTGCCGGAGGAAGAAGAGGATACACTTCAGAAGAATGACAATCCCCTGAATTTTAACAATATCGAGGTACTGGAAAACAGCAATCGTTTTCAGTTCCTATCTCTATACAAAAAGATTAAGAGCAGGAAATTCCGCAGTATGCGTACCAACAGCATTATGTATCCGCATTGGGAAAATGTAGCGAGAGTAGTGGAAGACAGGCAGATGACCTGGTTGCTTGTGAAGCTTTGGCTTTTAGTCATTCCATGTATCAGTCTGATCGGGCTGGTTTATTATTTGTGGAAGAACCGTTCCTGGACAATGAAGGATGTTGTGAAAGGATTGATTGCAAAGATACGGGAACGGCGGGAAGCTGCCAAGGAAGAATTGGATCTTATGGATGAAGATGTACAGGAAGAGGACGATTCTTTGAAAGAGGAGGAACCTGAGCAGAATGAGACTGACACTGTGAAAGGGAAGGAAGAGCCTGAGCAGAATGAGACTGACGCTGTGAAAGGGAAGGAAGAGCCTGAGCAGAATGAGATTGACGCTGTGAAAGGGAAGAAAGAGCCCGGGCAGAAAGAAACGGAAGAGAAAACAAAAGCGGAAACAGAGGAAGAAAGCACAAATAACAGGAAAAGCGGGAGAAGCAGGAAAAAGAGAAAAAATGCGGACAGGAATGGGGAGAGCGAACAAAATGAAGTAGAGCTTTGCTCGGTTACATCAATTGATATATTTAAATCTTGAAAAAAGAGAATGGCATGGAGTTGGTATCCATGCCATTTGTTGAGTATAGGTCATGCTACCGTTCTGTGTTTCAGCTCACTCGGTGGCGTCCGGCTTAAGTAAATGACATGATGTCGGGGTCAAAACTATGCATTTTGGTTTTGCTTCGTCAAGTTGCACATAAAATATGCATT
>CAJOPP010000161.1 GCA_905236365.1 uncultured Lachnospiraceae bacterium | reverse complement strand
TTATTTATATGCCAACTTAGCGCAATAGGTAGAGCAACTGATTTGTAATCAGTAGGTTACGGGTTCAATTCCTGTAGTTGGCACCATATTAGTAAAAAAGCCTGTTTTCTTCGATAAATACAGGCTTTTTTGATGTTTTTTCGAACAAAGTTCAATTTGTACCCCTAATGAATTTTTCGAACCCTGTACATGAGAATTTGCTTAAGTTCTTTGAAAAATAACTAGCAAATTCTTAAAAGTTCATAACACATGGTTAAAAAATTAACTTAAATAGGAAACAAGCCTAGATAATAGAGCGGTTGCGTGCGCATTTGCAGCAGCGATAAAACAAAATTACTGCGATGACATTATTTAGACACTATTTCTTAATAATGATACTTGCGAGGGAATGCGCGCAGCCAAATTGCGCTGGTGAAAGTCCAATGAGTATGATCGTAATTCATACAATAATCATGTATAAAACAATATTTTGAATAGATTATTACGTATCCTGTCGTGCATATGTGACAGGATACGTAAATTAAGAAATACAATTTATGTTCATTAATAAGACAGTTTTATTGAGATGTTTATTTTATTAATGGGCAGGAAAGGCTTTATTATGGGGAAAATAATAAGTTGTAATAATCAAAAGGGTGGCAGCGGAAAAACAGCTACATCTATAAATATAGCTAAAGGATTAGCAGATGACGGATTTAAAGTATTGCTTGTAGATCTTGATCTTCAAGGAAATACAAGTTCTAAGTTTATTGAAGAATATGAAACAAGTAACGGAATAGTTGAAGCAATTAGAAATGATTCTTCAATTGAAGATGTGATATATAAGACAGATGTTGATAATTTATTCATAATACCTTCAAAGCTTGAATGGCTTGACTGTTTGGAAGAAATGGCAAGGCAGGACTTTATTGAAGAATTCAACGAAATTGAAAATAAGAGTACAAAAACTTTATACAATTTATTGAAACCGATAAAGAACGATTTTGATGTCATTATCCTGGATAATAACCCAAGCTATAAAACAATTTTAAAAAATTGTGTTTATGCAGCAGATCTAATAATAGTTCCGGTAAATATCGACCGAAATGCAATAAAAGGTGTTGATTATACAATTCGATATATCACTAAGGTAATCAATGAAGCTGATGAAAATATCAAATGCAATTTTAAGATTCTTGTAACAAAAACAACCAGGACAAAAGTTTCAAAAGAGATTGTACAGATAATTAGAGAAACATTCGGATCTAGCGTTTTTGATACAACCATTGCTAATCAGATTGCACCAGCAGAAAAACAAACTTTTTATGATGATTATTTCATGATAGATAATCAAAAAACAAAAGTCGGAAAAGACTACAGGAATCTTGTAGACGAAATCAGAAAGGAGTTATTGTAATGGATTTAGAATTAAAACTTAATAATGTTAATAATATCGAAGAAATTAATGATGCAAAGGCGAATAAACTTGTTTTTATACCAATAGATAAATTGGTTCCTAACGAGAAAAACAAAAATGAATTGCAGATTGATGATTCATTAAAGGATTCAATTAAGCAGATAGGTTTAAACGTTCCGCTTGATGTGTTTGAAATCGAGGATGATAAGTATGAAATAAGCAGTGGAGAAAGAAGATACACTGCTTTTCTTTCTTTACTGAGAGAAAATCCGGATTTTAAGTATCAGTGGAAAGGAAATCAATTGATATCGCCAATAGAAAAGGGATTGCCTTGTACAGTTAATAGAAGATCATTATCTGATGAAGACAAGGACTTGATAAGGCTGATTGGCAATAAAGCAAGAGATTATGACAATCTTGAACTATATAATCTGTTTCTTGTAGCTGATAAAGTCTATGAATCAAAGAAAGAAAGAAATGAAATAGTCTGGGGCGATGGAAGAAAAGTAGAATGGCTATCAGATTATCTAAGTATTTCACCAAGAACGATTCAGAAGATGGTAGAAGATAAATGGATTATTAATTCCAAAAACTATCAGAATATCAAGAAATGTGGAAGTTATTCAAACTATTTGAATAATAGCAAAGATAACGATATTGCATTTAAATCTTCCAAATCAAACGAAATATTCAATAAAGAATATAAATTCCTTGATAAAGTCCAAACCCATCATCAAAAAATGAATTTTGAAAAGATGGATCTGAGAGAATATCAAATCGAGGACTTAAGAAAAAATGCAATCTTAACAGTAAAGACAATAATTGAAAGATATGGAATTCAAAAGAAGGACATCTTTTAAATAAGACAATTGTTCTTCAGAAAAGAAAAGAGGAAATAATTATGTCAGGCGATTGCTTTAAGGTATCTGCCAGGCTCTTACTCAGAAATGGAGAATACATGATATGGCAGTAAAATCAAACAAGAATAAGCATCGAATTTATTTCACACCAGAAATGCTTGTGGGTGATGATTTTTTTAAATATCCGAGATGGTTACTTGGGACAAATTTATCTAATGATGCTAGAACATTGTATGCTATTCTGTTAGATCGATGCAGGCTATCATATAAAAATCATTGGATTGATGATGAAGGGTTAGTATATTTCTATTATTCAAAAGAAAGTATGCAAAACATATTGGGCATTGGAAGATCAAAATGTTATGAATTGTATAAAGAACTTGTAAATGAAGGTTTTATTGAACAGATCAGACAAGGCCAAGGGAAGAATAATAGGTTGTATTTGTTATCTATAGATGAAGAAGAATATAACAAATTTATAGATAATTACGAAAAACTATTAAAAGAGAATGATGATAATGAGTACAGAAAGACATCCAAAAAACGGATGTCTGAAGAAAAAGAGCCTCAGACGTCCGGAAAACGGATGTCTGAAAGTGAAGATAGTCAGACGTCCGAAAAATGGACTTCTAGACATCCGAAAAATGGACTTCTAGACGTCCGAAAAACGGACCGTAGTAAGACTGAATATAGTAAGACTGAATATAGTAATCTAGTTTCAGATTCAGTACAGGATAGTAATAATTTACTACTAGAGGACTCTGAAACAGGAGTTTTTGAATCTGAAACTGAATCTAAATCAGATACTTCTTTTGAGTATGAAGTAATAAGTAAACTGGACGATTACCAATATAGGTCATACAAAGAGCTTCTAAGAATGACACAGATTGGAGAACTTCCTGCTAGTAGAGAAAGCCTTCTGCAATATTTTGAAATTATGCGCATGCGTGGTTGGAAAGATATGTCAGGCAGACCAATCCGAGACATTGTTGCGTATGTATGCAGCAACTTCCATCTACATGAATTGCAAAGGCAAGAGGAAAAAGAAATATACAGGAAGATCGGAAAGAATCCTTTGGATGCGTATGCCATTAACAGCGACACATACGCTAGAAGCAAAAGGAAAGATAATGAAGCACGAGAAGAACTATTGAAGACCGGAAATGACAAACAGTCAAAGATGGTTAGAGACTGGTGTAAACAGAACGGATTTGAAGACTGAACTAGAACAGAACGGACGAACGGAGGATTAATTATGAATAAGAAC
>CAJOPP010000160.1 GCA_905236365.1 uncultured Lachnospiraceae bacterium | reverse complement strand
TTCATTGAGTATGGCATTAGCATCTATCAAATTTTTCCTTGCATTTAATGAAAGGAGTTTGACAGTAGTCCGTTTTTTCATAGCAGGTTTACATTCTTCAAACTGAGGACAGTTTTTACACTGCTCACAATGAAAAGATACCCGTATGCTGTTACTCTGTTTGATATAAGAGCTACTTTTTGGTGTATGCCCTTCCGGACACAATGTGATGGTATTCGTTTTATCATTAACCGAAAATTTAGTAATAATCGGATTTCCTTTTCTGCCAATCAGTCCTGTAGATAAAACTCCTATATTTTTCCCGGCAGCCAGTTCCTGAATTTCCTGTGTATTGTAAGCACCATCCGTAATGACGACCACTGCTTCTTCAGAGATTGCAGAATCTTCAATGATTTCTTTGATAAAAGATACATCGCTTCGGGTGTTTACATCATACTGGTAATCTGTTATGACGGATCCTTTTGCATCCACCGTTTCAATAAGATTTGCAACATATCCTCTGTGCTGTTTATTTGCCTTTATCCGAAAGGTTGCATCATTTATGACCTTATGAATACGTTCAGATTGAGGCATTTTTCTTTCATAATAGACTACTTTATTCCGGTTATTCGGGTCACAATAGTCTTCTAATCCTTTGATTATGTACGTATGACCATCACGATCTATCTTTTTAACAAGATTGTTCTATTTCCATAAATTTTGCGATATTGTCAGCGAGCCTGGTCATACAGGTGTGAATGAGGTCTTCGCCCGTTACAGGTTCGTACCTCCAAGCCAGTTAATTGGTATATCAATATTTTACTACAAATGAGGCATTATGCATAGCTTTATTCAGTTATCAAAGTACAAATTTTATGGGTAAATTAATTACTTTTAACACCCACATCATGATATACTAATAACAAAGAGTTATGCAAGTGTTTAGGTACATTATAAATGATGGAGAAAATGATATGGATATAATTGCTGTAGATGATAAGATTACATCGCTCAAAGCGTTGGTGGATGCAATTTATAAAGCGGAACCGAAAGCTGTTGTGCATCCGTTTCAAAGAAGCACGGAGGCGTTGGACTATATTAAGGAAGCTCCGTGCGAGATAGCATTTATGGAGATACAAATGCCGGAAATCAATGGTATTGAATTAGCAAAGCGGATGAAAATGGAAAATCCCTTTATCAATATTATATTTGCAACGGAATATTCTGACTATATGGGGGAAGCATTTGCCATCCATGCAAGCGGATATCTTATGAAGCCGATTACCTCTGATGCAGTGAGGACAGAGCTTGATAACCTCAGACATCCTGTAAGTGTTTCCAGGGGAAAAGTATTATTCCAATGTTTCGGTAATTTTGAGGTGTATATTGACGGAGAACCCATCGATTTCAAATACGGTAAGACCAAAGAATATCTGGCATATATGGTAGACCGCAGAACAATGTGCACCAATGATGAGGTTGTTGCGGCATTGTGGGAATGTGAGGTCAGCGGATCGTATCTCCGCACCATAAGAAAGGACATGTTTGACACCTTCAAAAAATACGGGTGTGAAGATATTTTTATCAAACAGTGGGGGGCGTTGGGAATAGATATCAGCAGGGTTTCATGTGATTATCTTGACTGGCTTGCAGGAATGCCCGGTGCAATGAATCAATATCGCGGTGAGTATATGAGCCAGTACAGCTGGGCAGAGATAACGCATGCCGGAATAGAATTCTAGATATAATCAACAAATATTTTTCAATACGTTATTAAAATGGCACAAAATACAGACGCTTTACAGACGGTTTGTAGTGTATAATGACAAGTAGTATAATTTTGTGGAGGTGCTATGCATATGAAAACAATGTTTACAAAGCGTCTTGTTACCTATATGGTAGCTGCATTGTGTATCATTATGGTTGTTCTTTTTGGTTTTCAGACTTTTCTGACACAGAACAGTAATTACAGGCAAAGTAAAGATAAGCTGGAATCTGTCAAAGAGAAACTTGAGAGCAATGACGAGGAAATTAAGAAACTTACTGAGAATCTTGGAGAGAATAATCTGGCTAAGTCAAGAGCGTTTGCAGATATGCTTGAAACAGACCCGAGTATACTTGACACACCGGGAAAACTTAATGAGATTTGTGAAAGACTGATGGTGAATGAGCTGCATGTTATCGACAAAGATGGAATCATTACGCACAGCACTGTTGATGCCTATATAGGTTTTGATATGGGAAGCGGTGAACAGTCAGCAGCATTTCTGGTTATCATAGACGATCCTTCTATCGAGATCGTTCAGGAACCACAGCAGAATGCAGCAGCGGGAATCATGGTACAGTATATAGGTGTTGCCAGAAAGGATGCAAAGGGCTTAGTTCAGGTCGGGATTCGTCCTGAGATTTTGGAACAGACACTTGCAAGTACGCAGATCGATGTGGTTCTGCGTGATATTGACTTCGGTAATACAGGTTACATATATGCCATCGATGCGGCTACAGGCAATATTCTGGCTCATCCGGACGAGGCACTTGTGGGAACCTCCGCAGCGGATGCCGGATTGTCCACAGACATTAATAAGGAGAAGGGCGTTGCTAAGGTTGAAGGCAAGAGAGGACATTATGTAGCTTCAGCATATAATGATATCATTGTGGGAACATTTATGCCGAACAGAGAATACTACTCTACGCGAACCAATCAGTTGATCATTGTATTTATAAGTCTTTTGATAGTATTCCTTGTACTGATCAGTGTAATCAACCGTACCGTTGACAGAAATATTGTTACAGGCATTAACAATATTGATGATTCAATGCATAGGATTGCCGAGGGTAATTTTGATATAGTGGTGAATGAAAATAGCAGTCCGGAATTCGTGAGGTTGTCTTCGAGTATCAATACAATGGTTGATGGTATTAAGCAGAGTCTCGAGCGCAACGAGCAACTGCTTGAACAACAGAAGGACGACATGGAGAACAATATTAAGATCATTGATAATGTCAAGAATGCATGCAGAGACCTTGAAAGTGTTTCTTCTGCAACAATGAACGGTGCTGATGAGATATACAATGGTACAGAAGAACAGAAGAAAGCCGTATATGATCTGGAAAATGTATTAAATGATCTCGAGACAGAGCTTAATGCAAGTGCTAACGAGACCGTGAAGGTAATTACAACAACTGAAGGTGCTGTAGATAAGCTGAAGGATACCCAGTCACAAATGGGGGTACTTAGTGAATCTATTCATAATATCAGTGAGATTTCTATGCAGATTGAAAAGATCATTGATGAGATTGATTCCATTGCAAGTCAAACCAATCTTCTTGCGCTGAATGCTTCAATAGAGGCTGCCAGAGCAGGTGAAACAGGACTTGGATTTGCGGTTGTTGCAACACAGGTCGGTGAACTGGCAACAAGAAGTGCGCAGGCTGCTAAGGAAACAGATGCTCTTATTATGAACTCGATCAAAGCTGTTGAGAATGGAAAAACAATTACACATAGCACGGTGGAAGCATTTGATTCGGTAGTTGATGCGATTGGTATAGTGAATGTAGATGTTGAAGAAATTGCAAGAATGGTGCGCAGAAATGTAACGATTGTGCATAAGGCAGTCGATGAGATCCATAAGATTGAAAGCGTTGTTGATACTAACATAGAGATTTCGCACAACAGTAAGAAGATTTCTTCCGACATGGGTGATATCACTACTCAGCTTATGGGAATCGTTGAGTCGTAATTGACATGTACACATTTTTATAAACAGTCGAGGTTGATTTTCAGTGTATCTTAATGGACATTTGTGATAAGATGAGAATATTGGATTAACCGATAATTGCGATTCCTCAGTATTTTTCGATTTACAATGAAGATATGCGGGAACATCTGGAAGAAAAGGACTGGACGATTAACTTTACAAATTACGCCAATCTGACCAAGAAATTTGGAAAAGCAGGGGATTGTATCGGATGTGCCCAGTGCGAGCGTGTCTGTCCACAGCATCTGCCGATTATTGAGAATTTAAAGGCGGTTGCGGTGCACTATGAATAGGGAGCAAGACTGCAATGTCTGGCGGTTAATGGAGCGGAGAATGACTATGTTCATTCTCCGTTTTTTACAGGAAACTTCGTCTCCTACAAAGATTAGGATGTCAAAAGTATGCAACGAACGTTTTTGCTCGTCAAGTTGCACAAACAAAATGCATCTTCACTCAGTCAGGCAAAAAATTCCATGTCTGGAGAAATACACATCGGTGCCGGGGAATCTCTCGCCTTTCATCATCTTTCCTGCATTGCAGGAGAAATCCATAAGTCATCAACCACCAGTTGAACTGGTGGTTTGTTATTAGCCCTCAAAAGGGCTTTCTCACTGCTCGCCCAACAGGTCGGTGTCGCAAGCATCATTACCGATCCTCTAAAAAACGGTACTCCTTGTATCTTCTTTGCGTTACTCTTCTGCCTGCTCGTTTTTCAAGACTCGCTCGCGAGTCTTGAAGGTCAATAATCATTTCAAACGTCATGACCTGTCTGTGGTTTGTAATGAGAAGCTGAAATGCATTGAATTCTCTGGCAGTCAGGCGAATTTCCTGTCCGCTGACGAGCACCTTCCGTTCTTCCAGGCAGAAAAACAGATTAATTGCAGCATGACATTCCAGAGCTTTCAAAAACCTCCAGCGGATAGATCAAAGGCTCATAGCCATTGACTTCCTTCCGGATAGCGGATTCATCCACATCGGACAAATCATCTACCACTTTGATATAGCAGTAAAAACGATTGTCGCCGGTTGAAACATCAAAACTCTCTGTGGGATATAGACTTAGCTGATTCAGTCCAGCACCTAAAGTTAGCTGCGTGGAATAGTAAGGGACCAGCAAATCTGTTCCTTTTTCTGCATCTGCCAGGTTATTTTCCATATTCCAATACACTGGCAAATCACGCTGTACCACAATGACCGCTGGGGAGAACCCCTCGTCCGTTAGTTTCATTCTGACCTCTTGAACCTCGTTTCCATATTCATCCGTGGCGGGCG
>CAJOPP010000159.1 GCA_905236365.1 uncultured Lachnospiraceae bacterium | reverse complement strand
GAGAGGGAATGACTTTTACTGAAGAAGAAAAGCAGAAGGCACAGAACACCCAGATTATCAACAATTATACAAATAACTTTTATTCAGAAGTTTCAGATGTAGATATGAAACAGGGATAGTTTTGATTTAATATTATTTAATGATATACATAAGAGCCCAGGCTGTCGTGAGAGCTACTGTCTGGGTTTTTATTTATGTTATTGAGCTTACGAAAATCAAAGGAGGTGGTACCGAAAAGTATGCACATTATGTGGGATGTCCCGAAAGGGTTTGCCCATAGATTTAGAGACCGTTTATCGGTCTTTTTTAGTGGTATCAAAATGTACATATTGAGGAACTTAATAGAGAAGTTGAAGGAAAGAAAAAAGAGAGCTTTGCGGTATATTTTTCCTCCTCCTATACAATCAATATAAAAGTAAAGTCGGAATTACGTGATCATGTGTAGTTTTTTGAATATCCCATAAATTGGGATTATATATTATAACCCTGATGCTCAGAGTGCTACACTCTCCGGGAACATAGAGACATAGAAAATGTCGAAGTGTTATTCTTTGTTTGTATAATATATCAATGTATAACTATCATTTTCAAGAGATGTGATTAATCTCACATCTCTCATTTTATTGTCCAAAAGATTAAGAAGGAGGTAGCGATATGGCTGCAAATGTTGAAACTATGTTTTTTACTAGAGAGAAACCATGGCACGGGATAGGTGTTCAGGTGATGCAGGCACCTAAATCAAGCGAGGCTTTGACGCTAGCGGGACTTGACTGGAAAGTGGTTCAAGAGGATATTTATACGGATAGTGGTAATCGGATTGAAGGCTTTAAAGTGAACGTTAGGGATTGTGATTCTAAGGTGTTTGGAGTAGTGACGGATAGGTACAAGGTGATTCAGAATGATGAAGCGTTTGCCTTCACTGATGAATTGCTTGGAGATGGGGTCCGTTATGAAACAGCAGGATCTTTAATGGAAGGTAGAAAAGTATGGCTCTTGGCTCACATACCACACAAATATATAATTGCCGGAGAAAAGATTTCACCGTATTTGGTCTTTTCAAATTCACACGATGGATCAGGAGCAATCAAGGTAGCAGTAACACCGATACGGGTTGTATGTAACAATACACTGAATTTGGCACTGCGGACAGCCAAGAGATCTTGGTCGACAATTCATACAGGAGACATTTTGAATAAGCTGGAAGAAGCGTCAACCACGTTATTTATGGCGGATAAGTATATGGGCGAACTGGGCAAGGAATTTGAAGTTTTGCGTAAACAGAAGCTTACTGACAAACAGGTGACTGACTATATTAATATGCTCTTGCCGATTGATGAAGGTGCCACAAAGCAACAGGTTACAAATATGAAGAGGCTTCAAGAAGATTTGAAAATCCGGTATTATGATGCACCGGATCTGAAAGACGTTGGCAGTAATGGCTATCGATTTATAAATGCGGTTTCAGATTTTGCAACCCATGCCAAGCCAATACGTCAAACAGCGAATTATAAAGAAAATTTATTTATTAGAACAATCGAAGGAAATCCGTTAATTGATAAAGCGTACAGGATGCTGGCGGCAGCTTAGATGTGGTATGTGATGATAACTGGTGGAGGTGAATTACATGGAGGATAAATTAAAGAGTTTGTTCTGCCTGAAAATCAATGTGGAACTGGATGAGTTTAGAGAAAAGCTGATAAATAACGATCCACAGGAAGTATTTGATAATGCATATCTAATTGATTGTATGATCACGTTAAAAGAGGTTTTGTTAGAAAAGGTTTCTGTTCTGAAGCCAAAGGAAATTAAGATAATGATTCGCATGCCGAATCTGTTACAGATGTTTTATGATGAATGGTTGGAATATGAGGATTCGAGAATGAGCGATTGGGACGATTTTGTGAATCAGTCAATCAAACGATTGGAAAATGTAGATAAGGTAGCATAAAAGATAGCAATTATGGCTCGTCTGACCTTAGTTGGTCAGACGAGCTTATTTTATGGAGGAAAAAGCGATGTTTGAGAAAATATCCACAGTCAATATGAGCAAAGAACAATGGCGAAAGCTTCGGCAGAATGGAGTTGGTGGCTCTGATGCTGGGGCAATATGCGGGGTAAACCCATATTCCAGTCCGATCAAGGTGTACAGGGATAAAACGGAAAACTTACAGGAGGAGAGTGATAATGAAGCAACAAGGATAGGGCATGACCTTGAAGAATATGTAGCAAGCAGGTTTGCAGAAGCTACAGGGTTAAAGGTAAGAAGGTCAAACTTTATGTACAGAAGTAAAGAGTACCCATACATGATTGCGGACGTGGATCGTTTGATAGTTGGGGAGGATGCGGGATTGGAATGCAAAACAACCAGTGCTTATAATGCAGATAAGTGGGAAGATGGCAAGATTCCCCTTCATTATGTGATTCAATGCTATCATTACATGGCGGTTACAGGAAAAAGGATCTGGTATATCGCAGCAGTCATTCTGGGACAAGGATTTGTGTATTATAAATTGGAGTGGGATGATGCGATTATTTTACAACTCATCAAGATGGAAGGAAATTTTTGGAATAACCATGTGATACCGAGGGTGATGCCGGAGCCTGATGGAACGGATGCCTGTAATCAGATTTTAAATGAATACTTTCATACAGCGAGGAAAGAAAGCAGTATCCGATTGTCTGCAGAGTTTGATGAAAAATTAAATTACAGGGATCGGCTAATGCAGCAGATTGAGGTACTGAACATTGAGAAGAACCGAATTGAGCAGGAAATCAAGCTTGCAATGGGAGATAATGAGACCGCTGAAACAGATACCTATAAGGTGACATGGAGCAATGTTGAAACCAACCGGTTAGACAGTGGAAGATTAAAGAAAGAAGAACGAGAAATTTATGATAATTTTGTAAAAGTTACAACGTCAAGAAGATTATCGATTAAACCGAAGATAAACTCGGAGAAAGGAGCTACAAATGGAAAGTATGATCAGGCTGCTTAATGCGGAAGAAATCGAGTGTCGGGTATCCATGGTAAAAGAGAATGGTGTAAGTTTGTTGCTTTATAAAGATGCACGAGTAGATCAACGAATATTAGATGAAACATTTGGCATTTTTGGATGGCAGAGAAAACATGAGTGTATCGAAAAAAATTTGTATTGTACAGTTTCGGTACTAAATAAGGAAACCGGACAGTGGGTATCAAAACAGGATGTAGGGACTTCGGGTAT
>CAJOPP010000158.1 GCA_905236365.1 uncultured Lachnospiraceae bacterium | reverse complement strand
TACGCTCCGCGAGGATGCGAAGGGATTTGCATATGAAATATGTCAGCATAGCTGACGCAAATCCCGCGCCAAGACTCGCGAGCGAGTCTTGAAAATAAGGAATTCCGTTGAATTTCCCGTTCTGAAAAATGCTCTGCAATATCTGCACTGCAGCGGGTGCTGTACAACTGATATTCATATATGGTTTGCCGGTCTTTTCCCCTTAGGCAATACCAGTGTGCCGGATACAAATTATATCCTAAAACAACAATACATATTATAATTATGAAAGTGAGGTAATTGATTATGATGGACGCAACCAAGTATAAGAGAAATTATTTTATGCCACCAGCAGAGTCCTTAGACTGGACAAAAAAAGAATATATTGATAAAGCACCGGCATGGTGTTCTGTAGATTTACGAGATGGCAATCAAGCCTTGATTGTCCCAATGAATCTTGAAGATAAGATTGAATTTTTTAAGACATTAGTTGCTGTTGGATTTAAGGAGATTGAAGTGGGATTCCCCGCTGCTTCCGAAACAGAATATGAATTTTTACGAGCATTGATCGATCAGAATTTAATTCCGGATGATGTTACGATTCAGGTCCTTACACAGGCAAGACCACATATCATCCAGAAGACCTTTGAAGCTGTAAAGGGATGTAAGCATGCAGTCATCCATTTATATAATTCTACTTCTTTGGCACAGCGTGAGCAGGTGTTCAAAAAATCCAAAGAAGAAATCATCAAGATTGCAGTGGATGGTGCACAACTTTTACTTGACTTAACAAAAAAGGATGGCGGTAACTATCAGTTTGAATATTCACCGGAAAGCTTTACCGGAACGGAAGTGGATTTTGCTTTAGAAATTTGTAATGCCGTAATCAATGTATGGCAGCCAACTCCGGATAACAAAGTCATCATCAATCTTCCTGCTACCGTAGAGATGTCATTGCCGCATGTATATGCGAGCCAGATCGAGTTCATGAGTAAGAATCTTGCCATGAGAGAGAACGTTATCTTATCTTTACATCCGCATAATGACCGTGGCTGTGGAGTTGCAGATGCAGAATTAGGCATCCTTGCAGGTGCTGACCGTATCGAGGGTACGTTATTTGGCAATGGTGAACGTACCGGTAATGTGGACATTATCACGCTTGCTATGAACATGTACACACATGGCGTGGATCCAAAGCTTGATTTTTCAGATATTCCAAAAATTACAGAGCTTTACGAACGTGTAACCGGAATGCATGTCTATGAGCGCTCTCCTTATACCGGTAAATTAGTCTTTGCAGCCTTTTCCGGTTCCCATCAGGATGCCATTGCAAAGGGTATGAATTGGAGAAAAGAAAAGAACTTAAAGGATTGGACAGTTCCATATCTTCCACTTGATCCACATGACGTGGGACGCGAGTATGACGGTGACGTGATCCGTATCAATTCCCAATCCGGCAAGGGTGGTATCGGTTACATCTTAGAACAGCGTTACGGATTCAACTTACCGGCTAAGATGCGGGAAGATCTTGGCTATGCGGTTAAGAATGTATCCGATCATTTACATAAGGAGTTATCACCTGAAGAGATTCTTAGTATCTTTAATAAAGAATATGTCAATATCAAGACAGCCATCAAATTAGATGAATGCCACTTTGTACAGGAGGGAAATGGTGTAATTTCCACAGAACTTACGATCAAACGGAATCATGAACAAAAGGTATATCACGGTTCCGGTAACGGACGGTTAGATGCCGTTTCCAATGCGATTAAGAAACATTTTGGAATCGAGTTCAAACTGATTTGCTATGAGGAGCATGCATTACAGGACGGTTCTAATTCCCAGGCATGTTCCTATGTCGGTATCGAAGCACCGGAAGGTATTGTCACCTGGGGCTGCGGTATCAAAAATGATATCATTGACGCCTCTGTATGTGCTTTATTATCTGCAGTCAACAAGGTATTGGATAAAAACAGCATTAAATAATGATTATTAACCTTACTGCTGTGCATCCCACGGAGCATTATTTCTTTATAGGAGACGAAGTTTCCTATAAAGTAAAATAAAAGGCAGTGTACAAAGCCATTATGACACAGACACTGCCTTTTTTATATATCATTCTTCTCTTTTTCGCTTAGAAGGATCGATTAGTAAAACCTTTTCCAGATTTTGTAAAAAGGCATCTCTTGCCTGTGCATACGGTTGCCTGGTATGCCATATTCTCCGGTTCAATCCCTCCTCATAAAGAGTTCCCACAAAAATATTCGATAACTCTTCAGGCGTAAACACGTCAATAATCTCACCTTCCTCTATTGCCAATTGAAATTCCTTCCGGAAAAACAGTATTCTCTTTTTCAACATCTCCGTAACAAGATCTCTAGTATAGATATTATGCATAAGTTCTTCGATATTTACCAGAATCAGGAAAAAATCACTGTATTCCGCATACTGTTCATATGCTCGTCTCATAAAATTCTGAACTTTATAATAATGCATACAATCTTCTTGTTCCACTTCATGAATAATAATATCATCATATTGCATATATCGCTTAATAATCTCTACAAGAATAACATCCACATTCTCAAAGTAACGATATAATCCATATTCTGATATTCCGACTCTTTGGGACAAAAGTCTCATAGACAAGCTAG
>CAJOPP010000157.1 GCA_905236365.1 uncultured Lachnospiraceae bacterium | reverse complement strand
ATTGCAACTTTTGGTGTTGTTCTGTTAACTGCGTTATCCGCTATTACATCAAAGGCGAATACATCCTGTGACTTTTCAACTAGTAATAATTTTGTAACGGCGTATGGAAGTGGATGGATTAATTCTAAGAATTTTTATTACGCAGGTTGGCGTTCAAAGACTGATGTGGACTATTCAAAGTATAGAGTAGCCGGTATGACAGTTAAACGGACTATGTATAACAAGTATTATGAGTCAGATAAGAAGTTAACTACAACGATTTATAGAAAAACGAGATCTGCGTACAAAAAAGATAAGGAAGGAATTACGATTATATTAAAGACTTATGATACAAATGGGACGAAAGTGACTTCTCAGAGTATGCGTACTATAAGTTGGAATTAATAAAATCATTGTAGAAAATTGAGCGCAGGCATGGCGGAATATGAGCCATGCCTGTTATATTGTAGGAGATGAATATGAAGGCAAGAACTATTTATCATTATGCATCCAGTCGCACGATGCATCGTTTTTTACTCTATTGTTTAACAATTCTTCTTTGTACTGCCATGTTTATATTGTTGCTGGCTTCCTGGTTTGCATGGAGATATGTAAGACATGAACGGTATGCCCTTAATAAGTGTCTGGATGGAGGAATCAAGCAATGTGGAATGCTTCTGCTTGAATCTACGGAGAATGACTTTTGGGCAGACGTATCACAGATGGAAGAATTAGTGGGCTTTACATCAAGTGGCGTATATTCCGCAACTGTTGATGACATTGAGAAGTTTGGAGTACAGCAAACCAAATTGGATCCGGAATATGTAGAGAATACCGGGTATGTACCATTGTTATGTATGAATGATTCCGGGATCAATGTGTGCCATTTTAATCTGCAGGAGGGAAAGTATCCGGAAGAGTGGCAATTAGAAAAGGATGAGGTATTAATTTATCTCGGTGGAAACTTTGAAAATGTCACTGTAGGGGAAAGAATTCAGTCAAAAAGCGAGCCATTCACCTATGTGGTGGGAGGCGTATTGGAAAAGGGAACCAATTGGATCTGTGATGATGTGTATATTTTTGAGAACGTGACAGATTCTCATTATGTGGAGTGTCTTGATAACATGGTGATTGAGTTGGATCCCAACCCAATATGCAGTCGTGTTACATATTGTGTAAAAAAAGGTTATCAGATGGAGGATGTCGAGACAAAGTTGATGGAACTGGCCCAAAAAAATGGTGCGGTCATTAAGCTTGCCAGGTTGGAAGATGTTCTGGATGAAAATGAATATCAGTTCTCCATTGTTCTCAATGTGATTCGCCTGTTGACGGTGATGATTCTTGTCACGGCTTTGATTGTGTTGGAACGGACGCAATATTCCGAAATGGTGAACGACACGGAATATTTTGGAATCTTCTATGCGAACGGTGCGTCAACCCGTGATCTGGTTGCAATTCTTCTGGGAGAAAATCTGTTGAAAACAGCTGTATCGTTCGGTTTAGCTGTTGTGATAGGGTACTATTACCTGCGATCTGAGTGGCAAATTTATCAGCCCGGAATTGATCAATGGAACACTGCAAAGTCGGTGTATTTTGGACAGGCCGTACTGCCTTCTTTGTTGATAGGAACGGGAATCATCGTACTTTGCACCAGGAAATCCATTCACTGGTTGAAGAAAAGAAAACCGGTTGAATTATTAAAGGATTATAAGGTATGATGCAACTATTTACGCTTGAAGGCAATGTGGACAGGATATTCATCAGGCATTCAATAAGGAGACAAGATGAGGCAAAGAGAAAAAATACGAATTCATGATAAACCAATTTCCTTTACGTTGATGGGGATGTTTTTTGTTTCGTTTCTAGTGGTATTAAATGTGATACATATCCGGAACAGGCAGGAGGATGCCAGCCGCCAACAGGAAAAGGAGCATTATAAAACGGAACAAATGTACTTGTATGATTCAGACGCTTCGTACGAATTGGATGAACCGGTAGAAAAACTGAATTTTCAGCGCTTGAAAATCACGAAAGGAAATGTGGTATTTTTATTTAATACAGTGGTAGGAAATGGCTATTCTATAGCACCCATTCATTTGGCAGCTGTTATGAATGAACCACTGGTGGAAGAGGTAGAGAAAGGGCGTTTTCCAACGGAAAATGAGATCAAACATGGAAGAAAATGTGTGGTGATCGGAGAGGGATTAGATCGACTGGTGGAAGAAACGCAGAATGGTGAAGTGTTGAAGGTTGAAGGTGTCAACTATGATGTGCTTGGAATTCTGAAAGATACTTCCGGTGAGGGAACGGATAACCGGGTGCTGATGTTTCAGAATTGCTATGAAGAATCTTTGTTAAACGGATTGGATGGTTCTTATTCTTATTTTGTAAAATATGGCAGTAATGTAGAAAGTGAACTGGAGACGGCACAATTGTTGGCATGGCTTCATCATTCTATACCGGATAAATTAATCAAAGAATCTGATGACAAAAGTTTGGAAGAGATGGATGGTTTGAAAGATATGGCACAACTGCTGCGGGAATACATTAAGTTTGCATTGTACGGGTTGTTTGTATTTTGCATGCTTGGTTGTATGATTGTATCAACTATATGGATCAAGCGAAGAAGAAAGGAAATTGTGATACGAAAAGCGTTGGGTAGCAATTTGTCTTCCATTGTTTTGATTCTGCTGCGCGATCTGGGTTTATTGATGGGAGCAGCGCTATTGATGAGCAGTGTGGTGATTGGATTGCAGAGTCTGATTAGTGGTGAACTCTGGATCAGGGAAGAGTATATTGTGAAAAACCTTCTGTATCTGCTGGCTTCTGCAGTGATTATCGTTTTAGTGACCTGTATACGTCCGTTTTATACTGCAGCGAAAATCAATCCTGCAGAGGGAACAAGAGAATAGCAGTTGAATGGTTACAGAGATATAAGTATAAATGGAGGATAGCAAATTGATCACGTTAAAAAAGATTAATAAAACCTATGGGCATGGGGAAAATGCAACCCATGCATTGAAAGATATTTCATTGGAGATTCAAGAGGGAGAAATGATAGCAATCATGGGAACATCCGGATCCGGGAAATCCACACTGCTTAACATACTGGGATGTATGGATCAATCTGACTCCGGGGAGTATCTATACCGGGAGATTGCAGTTCACAAACTGAATAATCAGCCGTTGCATCGCTTTCGTAAAGAACATATTGGATTTGTGTTTCAAAATTTTGCATTGATGAATCAATATACGGTTTATGAGAATGTGGAGCTCCCACTTTCTATACAAAATGTTCCGAAAAAAGAACGTAAGGAAAGGGTGTATGCGGCATTAACGCAGATGGGAATCAGGGATCTTGCAAAGAAATTGCCGACAAAGATTTCCGGTGGGCAACAGCAGAGATGTGCAATTGCCAGAGCGCTGGCGTCCGGCAACGAGTTGATTTTAGCAGATGAGCCAACGGGGGCTTTGGATGTGAACACCGGAAATGAGATAATGGATATTTTGGAAGAGTTAAACAGACAGGGAAAAACAATTGTGATTGTTACACATGACCCGAAGATTGCCGCACGTGCAGGACGTATTCTTTATATGGAGGATGGCAGATTGGGGGAAAATACAGATGAATTCAAAAATGCATAAAGTATTATTCGTTCTTTTTGTCTTTGCCGGTATCCTGTTAGAAGGATGCGGAGCTGACAAAGAAGTGGAGACAGAACCGGTACACGAGGAAGTGATTGCAAATCTGGATGAATTATCACAGGAAAATGGAATGGAATCCTTTGAAGTGAAAGCAGTTGCCCAGAAGGAAGCTACTGCTTTTGTTTTGTTGGAAACATGGGGGGGGGATTCGCAGGGACAGCGTATTTATCAGGTGAAGGATGGGGAAGTAGCTCCTGTCTGGAGTGCAGATATTTCAGAGGAAACTGTTACAAAGACAATGGATATCGGTGCAAACGGTAACTTTTATATCCTGGAGGAAATGCAAAAGAAAGAGGAAGTGCACACACAAATTAAGTGCATGACACAAGGTTCAGATGAGATACAGGAAGTTTCTCTTGATCAATATGTAGAAGAGAAGGATGCTATCCAATCCATGAGGATTGATGGGGAGGGAGATATATATCTTTTTTTTGATTCCGGGAAGATCGTGATTCTTTCGGAAGAGTTCAAACAGCTCAGGGAGATAAAAGAACGTGAGGGAGACTATTTCATAGATGCAGCAAGGTTACGGGATGGAAGTATCGTGTTTGCCTTTGCCGAATACAAGGGCAATCAGGAAAAAATGGCTATATGGGAAGTTGATAAAAATTCAGGAACAATAAAAGAAATATTGCAACTTCCGGAAGGACAGTACGGTACGAATCTGATTTTTAGCGGAAATGGGATATACGATTTTTATATCAATGCGGAAAAGGAAATATTAGGGGGAAGTAAGTCGAAAGCCGATCTGACACCTGTGATTCGTTTGCAGGATGCGGATATTTTATCGTCGGAAGTAAGCCATCTGTGTTCTGTGTCCGAGGAGAAACTGTTTGCAATTAAAGAATCAGAAAATATAGATATGATTTATATTGAAAAGGGCCTGAAAAAGGGCGAAGAAGAAAAAGAGATCTTATATCTGGCATCACTAAGCGACGAAAGTGAAATAGAGAAAGAGGTAGCTGACTTTAACAAAAAAAACAAGGATTTTCGCATTGAAGTGAAAAACTATGGGGAGCAGGAAGATCCGGTAAACAGTTTTTTGATTGATCTCGCATCCGGCAAAGAGTTTGATCTGGTAGAAGTTGTGCCGGAGTATACAGATAAAATAATGGCAAAAGAGATTTTTGCAGATTTGTATCCGTTTATCGACGCAGATCCAACTTTGAAGAGAGAAGATTTTTATGACAATCTGCTGAAAGCATTTGAATATGATGGAAAATTATATCAATCGGTTTCCTTTGTTCATTTGTATGGGTGGGTGACAAAGAAATCACATGTAACGGATGTGGGGGAATGGAATTTTGAAGCTTTTCAAAATTATGTTGCGGAGAATCCGGGAGTTCATATATTTACGGATACGACCGGTGAAGAAATCTTAAAACAGATGACATTGGTTTCTTCGGATGAATTGTTAGACTGGGAGCAGAAAACCTGTCATTTTGAAACAGGGATCTTTGAGGATATGCTGAAATTTGCAAAACAGTTTGGAGCAGACAGTGAGAAAATTGTTATGGAAGACCGGATCCCGGCATTGGTGGATAACCAATTGTTGTTTGCAGAGACACCGATTTCTGTAACAGAGATGTATATGTACTGGGATGCATTGGGGGAGGATTTTACCGTGGTTGCTTCTCCTTTTTCGGAACAGGAGGGTGTGAATCTGTATTCCACTATGCCGCAAATAGGAATGATTGCAAAGAGTTCCAGGCAGGAGGGGGCATGGCAGTTTGTAAGGAGATTTTTTACAAAAGAATATCAGGACATTTCGGATGACAGTAAATATCTTACCTCTGGAGATACAGGATTTCCGGTTCGAAAAGACTGTGTAGACAATCTGATTTATAGATTCTCGGCAACAGAGGACTATGAGAAGGACGGAGAATGGATTTCCTGTATAAAACCCGGTGACTTAGCAATTGGTTGGGATGACTATGGTATCGAGGTAGGAGCATTTGAAAAAGGTCAGGAGGAATTACTGAGGAAATTGCTTACAAATGCAAATACGAAACAGGGATTGGATGCCACAATACAGGATATTATTCTTGATGAGAGCAAAGCTTACATGAATGGGGAAAAAGAGACCGATGAGGTGGCGAAAATCATACAAAACAGAGTATCAACATATATGAATGAGTAAATTATGCCGATTTTGAGAGGAAAGGATTATGCCGGAATGTTTACAAAACATACCCTGTTAAGCGGATAAAGTGAAAAGATGCTTGACAGACTTTGAATCAGCCTTTATACTTTCCATTTATAAAATACAAAGGAGAAGCAAAATGTTATACTGTATGGCCGGAATTAAAAAAACATCTTATAAAACGACATGTAAACACATCGAGTGTGGTTATGTTTTTGCAGTTTCATATTCCGGCAATGATAAGTTATAGGTTTCTGCTTATATCATATTTTTATATTCAAACCACTTATCTTTCGGGATAGGTGGTTTTCTTTTGGTTTACTAATATTAGAGGAAATGTGGAGGTGTCAAAGTGAAAGAAAATCTAAAGAAACTGGCAAATTATTATAAACCTTATAT
>CAJOPP010000156.1 GCA_905236365.1 uncultured Lachnospiraceae bacterium | reverse complement strand
TGTGGTTGAGATGAAGGCAATCATAAAAAAAGAAGACAATCAGGATGATAAAGGTTTGGTAGATGCGAAAAAGAAACAGATAAAAAGAAAATGGAACATGGAGAATAACGGACCGATTGATCTGGCAACAGGAGCACAGAAGAAAAAGAAATTGCAACGGAAAATGTGGAGTGGTTCCGTTGGAGCGACTGTGGCAATGATCATTTGTGTAGTAATTATATTGCTCAATCCGGTGTCGGATTTGTATTATTATGGCGGAGCACTGATTTCCATGCTTGGAATCTTTTGTACATGCACTTCTCTGATCCGGCATTACAACATTTTATCCACAAGAGAACTCCCGCAGTTTGAACATAGAGGAGGTGATGACAGTGCAGAATAGAATACAATCGTGTCGGATTCAGGTATACAGCAGGGTATTACAGTTGCTCAGCGGTATTGTGACGTTGTGTATGTTGCTTTTAATATTCAACATATCGGCTAAGGCAGAAACCATTTATACAAATCCGGAAAACGGGTATGAAGCCATTATAGAAGATGATGCAGATTTGCTGGATTCGGAACAGGAAGCAACTTTGCAGAGTGTCATGAAAGATATTACTGTATACGGAAACGTTGCCTTCAAGACAATTGATCAGAATTCTGTATCGACTCAGGGTTATATTGCAAATTATTATAGAGAGTCTTTTGGAACAAATAGTGGAACAGTCTTTTTGATTGATATGGCTAACCGGAATATATGGATCTATAGCAATGGTGCCATTTACCAGACTGTTACCCAAAGTTATGCGGATACCATTACCGATAATATTTATACATATGCATCAAGAGGGGAGTATTATGATTGTGCACAAAAGGCATTTGAGCAGGAATTGACTCTGTTAGAGGGTGCCAAAATCGCACAACCAATGAAGTACCTTTCGAATGGATTTCTTGCAGTAACACTTGCTTTACTGATTAATTATTTTATTGCAAGAGCGTTTTCGATGGTAAAGAAACCAAATAATTCCGAAGAATTGAACAGTATGAAGGCTCATCAGGCAATTTTGAATTTGCAGGATAAATATGTTTATACAAAGAAGATTTATAGTCCGGTTGAAAGTGGAGGAAGTTCCGGCGGAAGCTCCGGAGGAGGAAGTTCCGGAGGTGGAGGTGGACACAGTTTCTGATACTATGTCTCTTCGGGTAGATCCAATCTCCATCTGATAGATGATTTGTCGGTCCAACCCCCATATTTGTGAGTGAGGATTTTTGCTGAAGACTGTGCCGCAATATCTGAGAAAGAAGAGAAATACAATGACTGACTTTATGGAAATAGAAGAATTAAAGATTCCTATTCTCTTACAACGGGAAAAACGGAAAACGATGACAATCACAATTACGCCACAGGGAGAATTGCTGGTGAAAGCACCGGCAAACTTAGCTGAGAGAGAAGTAGAACGTTTTCTGCAACAGAAGCGATACTGGATTTATAAGCAGACCAGGCGTATTATGGAAGCAAATCAGAATCGGATTTATCGAAGTGAAGAGGAGATAAAGCAGTTAAAGCAGAAGGCAAGAGACCTGTTGACAATAAAGTCGGAATATTATAAAAAGCTGTTAGGTGTGCAGTACGACAGAATCCGCATTGGAGATCAGAAAACCAGATGGGGAAGCTGCAGTAGTCGAAAGACGATATCTTATAACTGGCATCTGGTACTGATGCCGGAGGAGATTATGGATTATGTTGTTGTCCATGAACTTTGTCATCTGATTGAGATGAATCACTCAAAACGGTTTTGGGATAAGGTTGGTGAGATTCTTCCTGATTATCAACGAAGAAGAAAGTGGTTAAAAGAAAATGGAAATCGTTTTCTATGATATTTTGTGTCAGGAAGTGAATATCGGGTTTGTTTTGGTCTATGACATGAAATCAGGAGGACATTCGATTTAAATGAATGTCCTCCTGATTTCGTCTTATGGGCTTATTGGAACCTTCAGCCTGACTGAGTGGAAATGTATTTTGCAGTTAATGCGGAATGCTATCTGAACAGTTATAATATCATTTCATCTATACAGCGGTCTGTAGATTTGCCATCTGTATAAGTAAAATTTTTCTGTACAAATTGATCGATCAAAGTATAGTCATAATCGTCTTCTGCCAATGCTTCCAAAAGTTTTGGAAAATATTTTATGATGTAACCGGGAACGGTCTGTTCATATGGTTCATAAAAATCACGGGTGTACTCATATGCTCGCTGATCAAAAGCGAAAAAATACATCGGGCGTCGAAGCAGTGAGTATTCGTACATGACAGAAGAATAATCGGTAATCAGAGTATCTGCGATAAATAAGATATCGTTAATTTCCCTGTAAGAAGAAAAATCCATCATGTAGTCTTTGTATTCCTCCGGTATTGGGGCTTTGGCTTTGACAAACGGATGCATTTTAATGATCAAAAGTTCATTTCGTTCCTTCAATGCTTTTCCCCAGGCTGCAAAATCAATTTTTTCGTATGGAAAATAGGCATCCATTGCATTGCTTCCCCGGAAAGTGGGTGCATACAGATGAACCTTTTTGCGTTGCTTCAAAATTGGATATTCGGAATGCAGTTTTTCAATCATATTTTTCTGATAAGATTGATCAAAAAAGATATCGGTTCGAGGAACACCAATCGGTAAAAATACCTTTTCGGGCAATCCAAACGCCTCGGCATTATGTCGTCCTGAATGAGGGGAACTGACAGGCATATAGGTATAACATTTATGAGTTCGGGTATCGATCCATGGGGATCCCTCTTTACCGATTCGCTCGAAACCTACTGCCTTGAAAGCACCACATGCGTGCCAAAGCTGGATGAATGTCACGTCATCAGGATAGTCAAATTTATAAACAAATGGGAGAAAGTCATCAATCAATATAATATCGCTCAGTGCTAATTTTTTAGTGAAATTTAAAGAGCCGCGTATGCCTCGTCGTTGCTTGATGGAAGATTTAAAATCCATCAGAACATGAAATTGGTCAAGTAATCCGCGTTCTTTCATTCTATTGTATATAAATTCTTCATTTCCTCCGAGTTCTGATCTTGACTGTGAGGCAAATAAAATTGTCTTTTTTGATCCGGTTTTTCCACGTTTTTTTTGAAGACGGTTAAAATAATTGATCAACATTTGTTTTTTTAACGGAATGAGTAAATGCCGGAGTGCTTCTTTTTTCTCAAATATATAATTTTGGAATGTCTTCCGAATGCCGGGTTCTCTCGTATAAAAGCGAGTTGTCACAGCTAAAAAGTAGGATTCATCATCCAGGTCCAGTTTGGATATCACATTGTAAATCTCGGTTCCGTGCGGCTCATAATCTGTTTGTGCTGAATGCCAGAAACTTAGATTGTTATCCTGTTCTTTCAGCAGTTGTCTAAGACCGTCAATGTCCTGTGCAGCTGTGATCAGACGTCCGTCTTTTGTGGTATGGTTTAATTTTTCCGTTACATATGCCGGATAAACTTGTTCTCCGCATTTTAAACGTAAATAATATTCTCCTGTGGGAAGTGGCATATTTTGATCGATACTTGCAATATGGTAATGCAGAGAAAAGGTTCGATCTTCTTCGTTCACGGTCAGGCTTTCTGGTGAAAACCGTCCATAACAACCTGCCACATCTTCAATGTAAATTTGTATATTCTTCAAGTCCCCTACATCTTTGGTGATAGATCCGCGAATATGAAGGAGAACTCTTGCAAAATACAGTTCTTCTATGATAATTCCGCTGTGTTTATTTTCCATTTCTTTTTGCCTCCATAGGTAGACTGACCCCTGATGCGGAGTAAGTCATCGATTGCGTTACAATCTGCCGCACTTTATCATCACGTTACCCTCGGGTCAGTGATAGTATCGCCCTACGCGGTTTTTATGCCGGTATGCGACAGTCGCAAAGTCGCAAGGCTCATTATATCATATATTAACTTTTGTATCAACGAGTCATTTCCTATCTATTCAGCTATGCTTCATAGATACGCGACAGGCAAGGCGCTCACGCATATCCACTCAGTCAGGCTGAACGTTCCAGTAAGCCAATAAGATGAGAATCGTGTTCAGCAAGGGCTTCCATGATTCTCAGGGTCTTACTTCCACAGCCTGAACTCGCTCCAATGCCATATTGTATGTGCAACTTGACGAATATACTTTGTACTTTGTAAAGCATAGTTTTGACTCCGACATCATAGCATATATTAAGATGAGAAAAAAGGGAGGTCGGTTATGGAACCGACGATTATAATCGATGCTGGTCATGGAGGATTTGACAATGGAGCCTCCTTTGAAGGAAGACGGGAGAAAGATGACAATTTGCGTCTTGCATTGGCGGTAGGAGAGAGACTGAGGCAGGATGGATTTCCAGTAGTATTTATAAGGACAACAGATGTATATCAGCGTCCAATCGATAAAGCAAAAATGGCAAATGAGAGTGGAGGAGATTATTTTGTTTCCTTTCACCGAAACGCAAGTCCGAATGCGAATACGTACAGCGGCGTACAGACTTTGGTTTATGCAGATACGGGGAAACCTGCCCAGATTGCACGAAGCATTAATGAAGAATTGGAAAAGGTGGGATTTAATAATCTGGGAGTTCCGGTCAGACCGGAGCTTGTGGTTTTAAGAAGGACCGCTATGCCGGCTGTTTTGGTGGAGGCCGGTTTTATCAATACGGAAGAAGATAACCGGATTTTTGATGAAAATTTTGACCAAATGGTAAATGCAATTGCAACGGGAATAGAGAATGCGGTATCCACCAGTCAGAAGAATCGGGCATTCGGCGTACAGATTGGTCTGTACCGTAGATATGAGAATGCAGAATATGCATTGAATCAGGTAAAAGAGGAAGGATACAGTGCACAGATTCGGGATTGGAAGGATTATTATGCTGTTGTTGTGGGAAACACCGACACGCTGGAAGAGGCACGGATATTGGAACAGCAGTTACAGCGACTTGGATATAGCACATTGATTGTTAATCTGTAACGATTTCGTTTTTGTCTGCACTGTTACGCATCGGACACAGCTTCGCATTCCGGTGTGCCCGATGCTGGTAAAATTTACATTGTTACATAATTTTTAAAATTGGGGATTTTATTATTTTTTTATTATGTTATACTAGATAGGTAGCTAATTCAAAAAATCTGGGTGTAATCCCATTTGCTTTAGATAATGGGGAGTTTCCATTTTGTCTGTATCCTGCAAATGAAACAGGGTAAGTAACAGATGGCAGGATATCTCTCAGCAATCTAAGAATATTAGTGCAAATGATAAATAAAGCGAGATGAATATACTTATGATATTAAAAAAGATAAAAGAAAAATGGCACAAGATAGTAGGACCTTCTTACAGCAAGCATACATCAGATTCGAAGATTTTATATCCCGGATTTATCATTGCAGTAAGTCTTTTTTCCATTATGCTTGCACAATTTCCGCAAAACAGTAGATTTCGCAGATGGTATGCTCTGTCACATCATAACGATATTGTCAATAAAGCGATACAATATACGCAAGACAATATCCCATTATCAGATCACGGAGAATTTCTAACATACTATCGGTTTACAGGTTTTGGAGAATGCAATCCGGATGATGTGGATACAAATGCTCCAATGATCGCACTTACTTTTGATGATGGACCGAATCCGGAAAGCACAAGGCGTATTTTAGATGTATTAACTGCAAATTATTCCCATGCCACGTTTTTTGTTGTAGGAACCAATGCAGAGCAATACCAGGAGACTTTGAAAGAAATCTCGGCTGCAGGTTGTGAGATTGGCAATCACACCTATAATCATGCCAAACTTACTTCACTTGGAGCGGATGAGGTGGCAGAGCAGATTGATAAAGTAAATCGGGCTGTAAAGAAAGCAACGGGAGAGAATACCACAGTGATTCGTCCACCATATGGTGCATACGATGAGGCATTGATGCAGCAATTAGATGTGCCGGTTATTTTATGGGATGTTGACACCGAAGATTGGGAGAGCAGGAATGCACAAAAGATTGCAGACGCGGTTATGTCCAAAGTGAAGGATGGAGACATTATCCTGATGCATGATATTTATGAATCTACCGCTGATGCTGTTGAAATTATAGTACCAAAATTAAAAGAACAGGGATATCAGATTGTAACGGTCAGTGAAATGGCGAGCTATAAGGGAAAAACTTTGGAATTGGGTAAGGCATATGGAGGATTTCAAAATGCTCAGCAATAGATTTTTATCCTGCTATGCATTTGTCCTGATTTGCTTCATCCCTTCCGGTATGCTATAATGAAGGAGATACCAAAATGCAAAGCATTTTCTGGAATGTGTCGATCGACTTGGCAGTAGTTGTTTGGTGAAAGGAGAATAATTTGTTTGAGAAAAAGGAAATTATTTTTAGCGAGACATTAGGTGTTTGTCAGGTAGCAGAACTCACCAGGTTGTCTGCAAAGAATGGAGAGCAGGTTTTGTATTATGGTCTGCGATCCGTATTTGATAAGAATAAGGTTGCTTATATCCCGGTGGATCATCATCAGGTGCAGCTGAGAACGCTGATCACCTATGAGGAAGCAAAGCAGTTATCGGAAAATTTATCCGATGATATGGACGAACTTCAAAAAAGAGAAGTAGAATATGTTCTTGTTCATGCGAAGGAATGAATATAAGTGTACTTGTGAAAATACCCCGTTAGATAGATTTGATACTGTTGGATTGCAAATCTATCTAACGGGGTATTTGCTTGGGGTGTTCTTGAAATTTGTATGTTATCCGTTATTTTTGTCCGGTAGAACCAAAGCCGCCTTCTCCGCGAACGGTGTCGCTTAACTGTTCGGTTTCTTCAAAATGGGCGGTCAGATATGGAGTGATTACCAATTGAGCAATCCGTTCCTGCGGTTCAATGGAGACCGGATCGACGTTATGATTGTGTAATGCCACAAGAATCTCACCACGGTAATCGGCATCGATGACACCGACTTTGTTTGCAGGTGCAAGTCCTTTTTTGGAAGCCAGACCACTTCTTGCGTAGATCAGTCCGGCATAGCCTGCGGGAATCTCGATGGCTAATCCGGTGTTGATCAGCTTTGTTTCTCCGGGAGCAAAAGTTATGGTTTCTGAAATACAGGCATATAAATCAGCACCTGCGGCATATTCGGAACCATAGGTTGGAATTGTAGCATTTGGGTTTAGTTTTTTGATTGGTACATTTGCTGTCAGCATAGGTGATATCCTCTTTCTCTATATAAATGAATAATTTGGTTAAAAGCCCGAAAATCGTAGGACTTCGAGCTTTGGTTTTTGATATTATACAGAATGACTTAGTGATCGTGGGAATAGATAGAAAACTCTCTTGTGTCATCCCATAGGATTATTTTATTCTTTTGTAAAGATTCTGGCACATTGATGATTCGTTGATTGGAAGAACCGCGAAAACGAAGAGAAAGATCTTTTTTTGCTTCGATAAATTCGCCATCTACCAATATATCAATACAGGACAGCATGTCATAGGTCTCGGCCCATTTTTTTGCCATATCCTCAAGAATATCCTTCTCAAAATCATATCCGGTATAACACCAGATATCCTTGTCTGGAAAACGTTGCCTGATCTCTTTCAAAAGGGGAAGAATTCCAAGCTGGTTCTTATACTCAAAAGGCTCTCCGCCAAGAAGGGAAAAACCATGTATATAAGAAGGCTGTAGTGCTTCTAAAATCTCATTGACTACATCGCTGTCAAAGGGCTTTCCAAAGTTAAAGTCCCAGGTTTCCGGATTGAAACAGCCGGGACAATGATGGGTACAGCCACTGACAAACAGGCTGACGCGTACGCCAGGCCCATTTGCAATATCGTGTTTTTTTAAGTTTGCATAATTCATAGTGTTACCTCAATATTCTTACAAGTGAAGAACCCTTGCTTTAATTTCTTTTGTCTTGCCGACGTTCCAGAAGTTTTCACCCAGGTAACCACAGGTTCTACGGGTTACATTCATTTTGGCATGATCTTTGTTTCCACATTGCGGGCATTCCCATTCATTATCATCATTGATGAGAATCTCTCCATCATAACCACATTCATGACAGTAATCGGATTTGGTGTTGAACTCCGCATACTGAATATTATCGTAAATGAAACGAACAACTTCTGCCAAAGCGTCTAAGTTATTCCGCATATTAGGAATCTCCACATAGGAGATTGCTCCACCGGAAGAAATCTTCTGGAATTGGCTTTCAAAACGGAATTTGCTGAATGCATCGATATTTTCTCGTACATCTACATGATAAGAGTTGGTGTAGTACCCCTTGTCTGTGATATCCGGAATACTGCCAAAGCGTTCCAGATCAATTCTGGCAAAACGATAGCATAAGGACTCTGCAGGACTTCCGTATAATCCAAATCCGATTCCGGTCTCGGCTTTCCATTGATCTGTGGCAGCACGAAGCCGATTCATGACGCGAAGGGCAAATTCCTGTCCGGTCGGCTCGGTGTGACTGCATCCTTTCATGAGTTTGGTAACTTCGTATAAACCGATATAACCCAAAGAAAGAGTGGAATATCCGTCCAATAAAAGTTTGTCGATTGGCTCTCCTTTTGGAAGCCGGGCAATTGCTCCATACTGCCAGTGAACGGGACTGACATCAGAAGTGACACCCATCAGGGCGTTGTGTCTGCACATTAGAGCTTCATAGCAAAGGTCCAATCGTTCTTCTAATAAATCCCAGAACTTCTCTTCATCTCCATCTGCCAAAATACCGATTTGTGGAAGATTCAGACTAACCACTCCCTGGTTAAAACGACCTTCGAATTTGTATTGACCATTTTCATCTTTCCAAGGTGTTAAGAAACTACGGCATCCCATACAGGAGAATACATTGCCTTCATAGTTTTCGCGCATCTTTTTTGCAGAAATGTAATCCGGGTATAGACGTTTAGCAGAACATTTTACTGCAAGTTCTGTAATGTAGTCATACTCGCCACCTTTCAGGCAATTATGTTCATCTAATACATAAATCAATTTTGGAAAAGCAGGTGTAATATAGACACCCTTCTCATTTTTGATTCCCTCCAGACGCTGACGAAGAATCTCTTCTACAATCATTGCGTTCTCCTTAAGATACTCATCGTCTTTATCTAAATTAAGGAACAGAGTGACAAATGGAGACTGACCATTGGTTGTCATTAATGTATTGATTTGATATTGAATGGTCTGTACACCGGAACGGAGTTCATCATTCAGACGATCTCTTACCATATTTTCAATTGTCTCTTCTGATACGGTATCCCCGTACTCAGCAGTCATTTTTGTCTTGAACTTGTTGTAAGACTTTCTTAAATATTTACCTAAATGGCGTACATCGACAGATTGTCCGCCATATTGGCTGCTGGCAACGGCAGCAATGACTTGTGTCATTACCGTACAGGCAACCTGAAAGCTTTTGGGACTTTCAATCAATTTGCCGTTCATGACCGTTCCGTTATCCAACATGTCGCCGATGTTGATCAGACAGCAGTTGAAAATTGGCTGAAGAAAATAATCGGCATCATGGAAATGCAGAATTCCTTCTTCGTGTGCTTTGGAGATTTTTTCCGGTAACAGAATACGTTTTGTTAAATCCTTTGACACTTCTCCGGCAATCAGGTCACGCTGTGTGGAAGCGACAGTTGCATTCTTATTGGAGTTCTCCTCCATGACATCCTTGTTGCGGTTCTGAATCAGACTCAAAATGGAGTCATCTGTAGTGTTTGCTCTACGAATCAGTTCTCTGGAATAGCGATAGATAATATATCTCTTCGCTAATACGAACTTCTTTTCATCCATTAATTTTTGTTCGATGATGTCCTGAATATCTTCCACTAACATTCTGCTGCGATTCTTTGTCTCAATGCAGGATATAATGTATTCGATTGTTTCATCGGAAACCTTTTCCGCAGGCTCCACTTCTGCATTGGCTTTTTGAATGGCTCTTTTGATCTTATTCCGATCGTAAGAAACGGTGCTGCCATCTCGCTTAATAACTTTCATAACCCTACTCCTTCATAATTACTTGTGGTGAAAATAGTTGCCTGTATAGGCAATATCATAACCGTAAGATAAGAATCTTTGATGCTTCATATTCTTGAAAATCTTTGATGAGACATACGCTGATTCTATTCTATGTAAATACCATATCCGGTATGTTTTTACAGAAAGTAAAACTTATTATAACACCCTATATTGGGATTGTAAATGGAAAAAAACACTATATCGTGTATAAAATAAAGAACATGTCTTTTAAACGGGTAAACATAAGGGTTTGGTGGAAAATGTTAATTCGCAGTTTTCAAAAAAAGGAAAATCGTACATGATTTTTTGTTAAAATTTTGTTTTGGGTGTCAAAAAGTATGCATTTATATTATGAAATATGTCAGCATAGCTGACGCAAAGCCCGTGCCAAGACTCGCGAGCGAGTCTTGAATTTTGGCACGCCGACTGTCGCAAGTTCAGCCTTTAGCCTTCAGCCTCACTGTTACGCATCGGGCACAGATTCGCATTCCAATGTGCCTGATGCTGGTATGATTTACGTTTTTAGTACAACGCTTGCAGCAAATGCAGATGGCTGAAGGGTGAACGGTTTCACTATTTCTGTAAACTTTTTTGAAATAGACTTTATTTTTTCATTATTTTATGCTATAACATATGATATGCGTTTTATTTAGCAGGAAGAAATATAAATGGAAGGAAAAGAAAAAATGAAAAAACAAAAAATTGGAGCGATAATTTTAGCTGGAGTCATGGTAATGGGAATGACTGGCTGCGGAAACAGTAAAGCAAGTGCATACAATAAGTATGTTACATTGGGAGAGTACAAGGGAATTGAGTATACAAAGACCGTGAAAGAAGTGACAGATTCGGATGTTCAGGCAGAATTGGATTCATTTGTTCAGAGAAACTCAGAGAAAAAAGAGATAACAGACCGTGCGGTTGAAGAAGGCGACATTGTGGATATTGACTTTGTGGGCACTATGAATGGAGAAGAATTTGAGGGTGGAACTTCGGAAGGTTATACTTTGACGATTGGCTCCGGTTCACTTATTGATGGATTTGAAGAAGGATTGATCGGACATAATATCGGAGATGAAGTTTCCCTTGATCTGACATTCCCGGATCCATATCCGAATTCGCCGGACAAGGCTGGTCAGCCGGTTAATTTTAAGGTAACGATCAATTCCATTTCTGTGGAAGAAGTACCGGAATTGACAGATAGTCTTGTTAGCGAGAATACAGATTATGATACGATTGATGCATATAAGAAATCAATCGAGGAAGATTTAAAGGAAAATAATGAGAATGAAGCCCAGCAGCAGGCTCAGAATGACGTATTCAATAAAGTACTTGAGAATTGTTCCATTAGCGGATATGATGAGGAAGAATCAAAGAAACTGGTAGATGAGCAGTTTGAGCAGTTTAAGCAGACTGCAGCAAGTTATGAAAGTTATGGATACACTTATGAGCAGGTATTGTCACTAAATGGATATGATTCGGAAGAAGCTTTAAAAGATGGCATTGCAGAATATGTCAAGAATTATCTGGAACAGAAGATGGTTATTCAATGTATTGCAGATAAAGAGGGTATTAAGGTATCAAAGGATGAGGTTGACGAAAAGGTTAAGGAGTATATGGATACCTATGGTGTTGAAAGTGAAGAGGAAGTATACAACTATCTTGGGGAAGATTACTTTGACATGTACCTTTTATCAGATAAGGTTATCAATTTCCTGATGGATAATGCGGTTCTGGTAGACAGTCTTGATGATGACAGCACAGAAGAATCAAAGGATGAGTCTTCCGAAGAATCAAAAGATGAGTCTGAAGAGACATCAAAGGAAGAGTCTTCGACAGAATCTACAGAGGAGTCTGCAGAATAATATATGATATCAATAAAAAGCCATTCACCGCTTGTGCTTGTGCAAAAGTGGTGATATGGCTTTTTTTTGCTGTCAGGATATAATTTTCACCCTTCAGCCAACTGCACTTGCTGTGGGCGACGTGTCAATAACGTAAATTATACCGGCATCTGGAACAACGGAATGAGGGCTGTGTCCGATGCAGAACGTTACTGTTCAGACACAATGTCATTAACTTAAGCCGGACGTTGCCGGATATGCTATATGTTTTCCATTTCGGGCACGAGCTAAAGCATACC
>CAJOPP010000155.1 GCA_905236365.1 uncultured Lachnospiraceae bacterium | reverse complement strand
GTGAAATCCAACCGGGAAGAAGGACTTGGACGCCCGGATATCGCTCTTTATACATACCGCCCGAAGGATTCTGCCATCATCTTTGAAGTGAAGGTGTGCAAGAATTTTAACCAGATGGAAGCCGGACTGAAGCAGGCATATGATCAGATCCGGGATCGGAAGTATGAAGAGGGCATCCTAGAGGACGGCTATATCGGCTCAAAGGCCTACGGAATCTGCTTTTGTAAAAAGAGCTGTATTGTCGGTCGGTATGAGGGATGAAAAAGAGGCATTTGGGAGTGATTCCAAGTGCCTTTTTGCAAAATTAAAAAAATTCCACAAAACATATGTTTCCCCGCCAAATGGCGGGGGTCAAAAAAAGTGACCCGGTGTATAATGATGTTATTGCGAAGAACGGAACGTTAGAGGGAAGTATATTTTTAATGAAAACTGAAAAAAAGATTGAATTAAGGAGTGATGAACAATATGAAAATCAAAAGAATTCTATTTTTAAGTTTTTTCCTCGCTGTCATGACGGTGGCGGGACTATTGCCGGGACAGGTGGCGCATGCGGCGGAATCAATTATAACAAGAGTTGATTTGACATATGATGAAAAAAAAATAGAATTAAACACTGCTTGGACGGAGATGGATGTTAACTATCGTGTACATGATTATACAGATGAAACGACTCAAGGGTGCAATTTATGGTCTGTTTTGTTGCTTTACTATAATGAAACTGCAAAGGGACCATATGGTATAGGTGATGGAACAGATAACATAAATGATGAAAGGAAGTATCTTATAGATTATTACTTAAAGTTGGATAATAAAGAAGGAAACTATGATTGGAGTGATGAAATAAAATCACTGACTAGTTTGTATCCTATGGCGACCGCAGAATCTTGTCCGGGATTTCAAGTATATGTAAATGGTGTAAAACGTACAGATTTTTATATTCATTATTCAGATAGTGGAGTAGATATATATGTACCGCTTGAACCAGCGTCAACAACTCCTATTGTAACAGGAATTGATATTGCAGGAAATGATGTATCGGTTGAGGTAGGTGGAACTCATACTTTTAGTGCAAGTGTGACAGGCTCGGTAACAGATAAAAGTGTTAACTGGTCTGTAGAAGGGGCAAATAGTACAGCTACAAGTATTACATCTGCAGGAATATTAATAGTTGGAAATGATGAAACAGCTGAAACTATTACAGTTAAAGCGACATCTGCGGCTGATTCTACAAAAACTGCTACCAAAAACGTAACTATTTTGGAACAACTTCCAACGATTGATAAAGTTACTGTTACTCCAAATGAAGATGTAAAAGTAGATCAAAAAGGTAAGCAGCAATTTAAAGTTTCAGTAGAAGGAACTCAGGTTGATAAATCTGTTACGTGGTCTATAAACTATCAACATAGTGCAGATACTAATATTAGTCAGGAAGGTCTTCTTACAAGACGATCCTGAAAGCAAGAGGCATCAAGGGTAAGAACCAGAAGATCACCAAATAAACTTACATCATACATCGCGAAAGCGTCCACGGGCATATTTATACTTGTGGACGCTTATTATATGAGTTATAATCTTGACGAAATCTTGACTTTTTCTTGTCACGATTCTTGACCTTCATATGTTTAAATGAGCATAACACAGGGAGGGTTATCGTTTTGGGTAGCCTTGAATATGTGTGGGAAGGAAGAAAACATGAAAAAGAAAAATAGCAAAGAAGGAAGATTACTGAAAACCGTACCGGCGCTCTTCATTGGTTTATCACTTGCATTTGTCGTAGGCAGTCTTGTATATATCAATATGGGAAAATTTACTTCCAGGCGCAAGCTCGGTGGGGTTAAAGAGACAGCTGTCGATGTAGCCGCGATCACGATCCCGGAAAATATCAGAGTATATGCGCTGGGGGAAGCGACACATGGCAATGCCGAGTTTCAGGAGCTTAAGCTTTCCGTATTCCGGAAGCTTGTTGAGGAGGAAGGGTATAAGGTGTTCGGAATCGAGGAATGCTTCGGACCGGGACTTAAGATTGACATGTATATTCAGGGACGATTGGATGGCGTAACCAGTGAAGAACTGGTAAAGGAAATGGGATGTACCATTTATCACACATCCGATATTGCGGCGATCATAGATTATATGAAGGAATATAATACAAATGTTCCGGAGGAAGAAAAGCTTCATTTCTATGGTTTTGATATGCAGGGACTCACCGACTACGAGATCGATTTTCTCTCTGACACGGTGGAGAAGCTGACAAAAGATTCGGATTTAAAAGGTGAGATGCAAGGATATGTGGAGTCTGTGAGAGCTATCAAAGAAGCTGATTTCCGGGTGACTGCGGACAATAAG